>NZ_JBFULI010000043.1:0-51758 GCF_056400405.1 Pseudomonas sp. P5_B3
ACGGGCGTTGTGCGGCAACACGGCCGCCAAACAGCTGCCTATGAAAGGCAGAAGCAGTAGAACTATCAGGGACAGTAGAACTATCAGGGACATAGGCTTCTAATCTGCGGAAGTTTGTGAAGCATCATACGTGCCAGCTCCCGGATCACCAAACGCCAAGCTGTCGCAGAATCCTACACGGTAGACGGAAAAGCCCTGATTCAGATTGTTTCTGGTAGAGGGTTTTCGCCTGTGCTGACGCCATCGCGAGCAAGCTCGCTCCCACAGGTTTTGAGGTGTACATACAGTTTTGTGCGCAATACAAAACACTGTGGGAGCGAGCTTGCTCGCGATGGCGGCCTATCAGGTAATGCAGAATCCGCGGTTTATCGCTGAGTTTCCTCTTCCAACTCTTCCTCAGCCGTCGCAGCCTTACCCTTGGTCTTCAACTCACTGACTATCACCGCCGCCACAATCAACCCGGCCCCGAGCAGGGCAATCGCCGGCAGGCGTTCCCCGGCGATGCGCCCGACAATCCCGGCCCATACCGGCTCACCGGCATAGATCAGCGTGGCGCGGGTCGGTGACACGCTTTTCTGTGCCCAGTTCATCGCCACCTGAATCGCCGCACTCGCCGCCCCAAGGCCCAGCGCGCTACACAGCAGCAACCACGAGAAATCCGGTATCGCCTCGCTGGTCGGCACCACCATCAGGAACGACAGCACCGAAGTCACCGCCAGCTGCACCGCCGTCACCCGGCGTACATCGACCTGGCCGGCATAGGTGCTGATCAGGATGATCTCGGCCGCAATGGCCACGGCGCTGATCAAGGTAGCGATTTCACCGGGGCTGAAGTTGAACGACGCACCGGACGGCCCGGACAACAGCATCAACCCGGTAAAGGCCAGCATGATGCCGATGCTGGGCATCAATCCCGGTCGCCGCCCCAGCACCAGCCATTGCAGCAACGGCACGAAAGGGACATACAGCGCGGTAATGAATGCCGACTGGCTGCTGGGAATGCTTTGCAGCCCGACCGTCTGCAAGCCGTAGCCGAGCATGATCGCCACGCCGATAAATGCCCCGGCCTTGAGTTCGAACAAGGTCAGGTCGCGCAGTTGACGCCAGGAAAACAGGGCGACGATGCCAGCGGCGGCGGCAAAGCGCAGGCCGACGAAAAACATCGGGCCGCTGACGGTCATCGCATGCTGTACCAACAGGAAGGTACCGCCCCAGACCATCGTGATCAGCACCAGCACGCATTCGGCCTTGCTGAACCTTGTGAAACGGGAGGCAGCCTTTGGGGAGTTCACCGACGTCATGACCTTGCACGCTACTTGAGGGGGACGCACAATGCGCCGAATGTTGCGCAGTATACTGCCCAACCCCACCCAGTGAGCAATATAGTGCACAAAGATTCTACCCAACGGGCTTCGGTCCTCCAGCACGTCAGCCAAAACGTCCGTCGTTTGCGGCATGCCGCCGACCTGAGCCAGAGCGCGCTGGCGGAAAAGTCCGGTGTCAGCCGTCGAATGCTGGTGGCGATCGAGGCGGGGGAAAAGAACGTCAGCCTGACCACCCTCGACCGGGTGGCCGAAGCCCTCGGCGTTGCCTTCAGTGATTTGATCCAGGCCCCCGACGCCCGAGATCCCGGCCGTATCAATGAACTGGCCTGGACCGGCACGATCCCCGGCAGCAAAGCGGTGTTGCTCTCCAAGGCCCAGGCCAGCCGCGAAGTCGAGCAGTGGGAGTGGTGCCTGCAACCGGGCGAGGTGTATCCGTCGGAGCCGGACGCCGATGGCTGGAGCGAGCAGATTTATGTCTTCGAAGGTTGCCTGACCGTTATGCTCGGCGACCAGCCACAGCATATCGCCGCGGGTGAATTCTTCATGTTCGCCAGCAACCAGCCGCACTGTTATCGCAATGACGGGGCGGTGGCGGCGCGGTTTGTGCGTAATGTGGTGATCTGAACAGGGAGAGCACGATGGACCAGACCTTGACCAATGACGCTGACATCCTGATTGTCGGCGGTGGCCTCAGTGGCGCGATGCTGGCGGCGCAGTTGATGCGTTTGCCGGGCCGGCGCCGGGTGCTGGTGATCGAGCCCCGGACCGAGTTGGGGCGGGGCGAAGCCTACAGCGCGGTGGAACTGGGCCATACGCTCAACGGCAACGCGGCGCGGGTGAGTCTCGACCCGGACAACGCCGACGATTTTACCCAATGGCTGACCGAGTACATCGAGGCGGGCGGCTGGCCGGAATCGGATCAGCAGCACGTGCCGGTCAGCGAGCTGTTTGCGCCACGGGGAATTTTTGGCCTGTACGCCCGGCAGCGCCTGGCAGACGCGCAGGCACTGGGCGCATTGAACGGTTCGACGGTCGAGCATGTGCAGGCCGAAGTGGTCGATTTGCAAGCCGATGCAGACGTAGTGCGGTTGACCTTGAGTGATGGCCGAAGCTTGCAGGGCGCTTTTGCGGTCTTGGCCACGGGGGTGTTTCCCGCTGCGCGCACGCCACAAACCCGATCTTGTGGTTTGAACGCTGCAGCCCTTGATCCATGGGACGTGGGGGCTATGCAGCGACTCGACCCGCAATCGACGGTCATGATCATCGGCTCTGGCCTGACCATGGTCGACGCCGTGGTGTCCCTGGATCAGGCCGGGCATCGTGGGCCCATCGAAGTGTTTTCCCGCCATGGCCTGCGCCCCCATGTACGTCGCCAGCCACCGGCCTGGGTGGATTTTCTCGCGCAGGATCAGCACATCCGTACACCTCGCCAGTTGATGCGTGAACTGCGTCGGCACTGTCGGGACGCCATCGCCCAGGGTGTCGACTGGCAGGGGCCACTGAACACGGTGCGGGCACACATCAGCCGCTTGTGGCACCAGGCGACGGACGTGCAGCGTCGGCAGTTCGTGCGGCATGTGCGGCCGTGGTGGGAAAGCCATCACCACCGCTCGCCGCCCTTGAGCGCCGAACTGGTGGAGCGCTTATATAAAGAAGGGCGGTTACGTATTCACGCGGCCTCGTTCAAGGGGCTTGAGCCTTCGTTGAATGGCGAGGTGAGTATCTGCCTTCGACGGCGCGGCGAGGCGCAGACCAGTGTGGTCAGCGGTGCCGCCCTGATCAACTCCAGCGGTATCGAATACGATTGGCGCCGGGTCGCGCGACCACTACCCCGGCAATTGCTCGCCCGCGGCCTGGTGCGGCCGGGGCCTTTGGCCTTGGGCATCGCGGCAGAGGTCGATGGCGCGGTACTGAACGCCGAGGGTCAGCCCGCCCGCCGCCTGTTTGCCATGGGCCCGCCATTGCGCGGCATGTGGTGGGAAAGTACCGCCGTCACCGATGTGGCGAGCCAGGCCAAGGCGTTGGCCGAGCGGCTGGTGCGCTAGCTGCCCCGACGCCGTAGGGGTGGGTGATAACATAGGTGCCGGCAGTGGGCACGTCGATGCGAATACGGATACGGGCGAAGCTGATCTGGTCGCCCTCCAGCGGATCATCGCCACTGAAGGCGGCTTCAAGCGCCGAGACATAGGTCAGGTCAATGCCTCGGGCGGCATCGACGATGGTGGTTTCGCCGGTGGCCCAGAACGCTTCGTCGGGGAAATTGGTCGGGAAGACCAACGGTTGGGTGTCGTCGAAAATGCCGGGATCAGGGATCAACGAACACATGTAAGTCGGGGCGCCTGGCGCGCTGGTAACCCTTGAACTGACAGCTTTTGACAAACACAGGTCAAGGGTTCGGCCGTGGGTGTCCTGATACCAGGCGGAGAAATTGCCATTGGCTGGCAGGTAGGGGCCGGGGTCTACGGCAAACAGCGCTGCCTGGGCAATACCTTGGGCTAGAGCGGTCACGACCAGGGCGGTCGCGGTTTTGCACAGTAAAGGGTGCATGAGTATTCCCTCTATCGAAGTACCTGCCCCTTGGGGACGGGTCAGTTGGCAGGGTGTTTGGCAACTGCCATACCAATCAGCGAAAACGCCCGTGAGAAGCTCGCAGTAAAGGCATTGGCRCAGTCACGGGTGATAGACCGGGAAGTTCGGGAGCGGGCAGCTGTCCCCAACTTTGGGGGGAGATGGGACGGCGGGGCGGGGGGGTATCGCAGTCCCCAGGTTCGGGCAAACGGCCATGAGTGGGCTATAAACCTATAGGGGGTTTCCGGGAACCGTGTCCATGAACTCAATGACCAAAGTGCTTGTGACCGAAAGCGAAGCCCGTTTGAACACGCGCAAGCGGCCGTTTGATCTGCTGCGCTGGTTTTCGCTGGTCAGCATGGTGGTGATCGGCATGGTGGCGGTGGCGCTGGGGGCGGTGACCTCGCGGTTCGTGATTACCGAAAGCGTGCAGCGCGATGCGCTATTGACCTCGCAATTCATTCAGTCGATTGCCTTGACCGAGTTGCGCCATGTGTCGATTCCCAACTCCCCGAGCATGGGTGAGTTGCTCGACCCACGAAATGACAAGTACTTTCCTGACGTCGACCCGCTGTCACGTGCCGATTTCCGTGATGATTTCATCGACCATGTCGAACATTTGCCGGACGTGATCCTGGCCAGCATCTATGCCCCCGACCGCAGGGTGATCTGGTCGACCAACCCGGCCTTGACGGGCACCACGATTTATGGCGACGAAGACCTCGACCGGGCGTTCAGCTCCAGGCTTCCCGTGTCGAGCAGTTACCACGATGTGGACAAATCCCGCATGGAACAGAAGTTCCTGGAACCACCCAAATTCATCTTCATCGAAAACTACGTTCCCTTGTTCGACGCCGAGGGTCGCAACGTCACGGCGATGGTCGAGATTTACAAGGAACCGCAGGACCTGATCAACCGCATGCAGCGCGGCCTGGTGCTGATCTGGCTGGCGACCGCCCTGGGCGGCAGTCTGATTTACCTGGGCCTGTACTGGATCGTGCGGCGGGCGGCGATCCTGCTGGTGACGCAGCAGAAGCAATTGATCACCAACGAAACCTTTGTGGCGCTGGGGGAGGTGTCCTCGGCGGTCGCCCACAGCCTGCGCAATCCACTGGCGAACATTCGTTCAAGCGCCGAGCTGGCGATGGAGTTCGACAGCGGTCCGGCACACGGGAACATCAACGACATCATTGCTCAGGTCGATCGCATGTCGAAATGGGTACGGGAGTTGCTCCAGTCCCTGCGACCGCTCAACGACGAGGCTGAACCGGTGAACCTGGTGGCGGCCCTGCATGACAGCCTGATGGCTTACGAGCAGCAGATCAGCAAGGCCAGGATCAACGTGGTGTTCGAGCCGGACCAGACGCCCATGGTCCTGGGTCAGCAGGTGCAACTGACCCAGATTCTCAACAGCCTGCTGTCCAACGCGGTGGAAGCCATGGACGGCGGCGGCACCCTGACCATCCTGATCGAACCTCACGATGCCCGGCGCGTCAGCGTGAGGGTGAGCGATACCGGAAAAGGCATGAGCGAAGAGCAGCGCGCCATGGCCTTCCGGCCATTCTTTACCACCAAGCAGGGCGGGCTGGGCGTCGGGCTGGTGCTGGTCAAGCGGATCATGGAACGTTTTGGTGGTGCGGTGACCCTGCAAAGCCGTGAAGGCGAGGGCACCACTGTCCGCCTGTTGTTTAATCTGGCCCTCTGAAAATGGGGATGAACTATCCCCCGTTTGTGGGTGCAATCCCCAGCTATCTCCACAGTCATGGCACATCGATGTTGATAAACCGTTGTTTTGGCGAGTGTTAATACTTTTTTATAAAGCAGATACAAAATTGGCGAGGTCCTTGCTACAGCACCATCACCCCGTTCACGACATCGAGGCGGCTGGTGATGGAAAAAAAAGCGCAGCGCAACTTCAAACGGCCAGGACTGTTAGCGCCCCTGGGCGTCCTGCTGACGATGACACTGAGTACAGCGACACTGCGCGCCAGCCCTATCGATGACGAGCGACAGCCAGAACCTTCCGACCCTTTGGCTTATTGCGACGAACCCGCTGATGAACCGGCGGCGCTGAATGCCAATTTGAGCATGCCGGAGGCCAACCAGGATTCTTTCGATTTCGCCAAAACTGTTGATGGTGCGTTATGGGCAACCGGTGATGGCTACTGTCTGAAAGTGACCGTCAAGCAATGAACAGAGAGGGTGTCGACATGAAAATGCATACACCACGCTCACGAGCCTTGGGCATGCACCTGGTGCTGATGGTGGTGACCGGTTTGCTGGCCAGCCAGCTGCTGGTCGCCAGCCAGCCAACGTCGACGCCCACACCTGCTCCTGCATCCACTGCCGAACCCGCTGTCGTTGAAGACAACACCCCCTGGGGTGGCGACTATTTCCCCAACACCCTGCTGACCGACCAGGACGGTCAACAGCTGCGTTTTTTCGATGACATGATCAAAGGCAAGGTGGTGGTGATCAACTTCATCTTCACCTCGTGCAGCGACTCCTGCCCCCTGGAAACCGCGCGCCTGCGCCAGGTGCAGAAACTGCTGGGGGATCGGGTCGGCAAGGACATCTTCTTCTATTCCATCAGCATCGACCCCTTGAGTGATACCCCCGAGGTGCTCAAGGCCTATGCGCAGCGCTTCCAGGTCGGGCCGGGCTGGAAATTCCTCACCGGGGAATTCGCCGACGTCACCGAGTTGCGCAAGAAACTGGGGCTGTTCATCGAAGGCATCGATAACGGGCGCAACAAGGACCACAACCTGAGCCTGATCATCGGCAACCAGGCAACGGGCCGCTGGATGAAATCCTCGCCGTTCGAAAATCCGTGGATTCTGGCCGATCAACTGGCCAATACCCTGCATAACTGGAAACAGCCCAGTGTGGAAGAAAGCTACGTCAACGCACCGGAAATCCGCCCGCCGAGCAATGGCGAAGAGCTGTTCCGCACCCGCTGCGCGTCTTGCCACAGCCTCGGTCCGCTGGACGGGCAGGGCATTGGCATGCGCAGCATCGGCCCGGACCTGATCGGCGTGACCCATCAGCGCGATCCGGCCTGGCTCAGCCGCTGGATCCGCGAACCGGATCGCATGCTCGCGGAAAAGGACCCGATTGCGATGGAGCTGTTCGATCGCTACAACAAGATCCCGATGCCCAACTTGCGGCTGGATGAGCATTCCGTCCGGTCCATCATCGATTTCCTGCAAGAAGAAACTGACCGTCAGCATCCGCCAGTGGTCAGTGGTAATGAGGAGCCTGAGCATCATCATTCGGTCGCGCAACCCGACATGACCCAGGTGCCATAGCGTCGAAATAGTTACGTGGGCCAGTCAATTGCTATCAATGTTACCTACACTGACTTGATACCCGGCTGGAAAGGCTCGATTTCAAAGACTCAGGACATAGCCATGCAGATACTGGAACAACAAAAGGTAGCTGCGCCGCAGGCTCCGGCAGTACCGCGCAAGGGCTGGCGGCCGCAGTTCAATTTGCTGCGCTGGTTCTCCCTGGCAAGCTTTTTCATCATCGCCGTGGTGGCGCTGGGGCTGGGTTACATCTCCACGCGCTTTGTGGTCGATGAAAGCATCAAGCGCGATTCGATGCTGACTGCGCAGTTCATTCAAGCCATTGGCGAGGCCGAAATCCGTCATGAAAGGATTTCGCCGGACAGAACCATAGGCGAAATGCTCGACCCGCGTCTGGACCATGCCGATTCCGACATCAACCCCGAAGCCCGGGCCGACGCGCGCCTTGAGTTTCTCGACCATGTGGAGCATCTGCCGGACATCCTGCTGGCGACGGTGTACGCCCAGGACCGCACCGTGGTCTGGTCGACCAACTCCGAGTTGATTGGCATACGCATCGAAGGCGACGAGGAGCTGGATGAATCCTTCGAAATGAAATCGCCGGTGTCCACCAACTACCACGAGATCGATGAGGCGCGCCCCGAGCAGCGCCTGCTGCGCGAACCGCAATACCTGTTCGTCGAGAACTACATTCCGATGTTCAATGCCGACAGAAGCAAAGTGATTGCCATGGTGGAGATCTACAAGGAACCGGTGGACCTGGTGGAGCGCATCCAGCGTGGCTTCAAGGCGATCTGGCTGGCCACCCTGATCGGCGGGGCGGTCATTTACCTGGGGCTGTTCTGGATCGTCCGGCGTGCGGCGATACAGCTGCAGAACCAGCAGAACCAGCTGATCGCCAACGAGACCTTTGTCGCCTTGGGGGAAATGTCCTCGGCGGTCGCCCACAGCCTGCGCAATCCGCTGGCGAACATCCGTTCCAGCGCCGAACTGGCCCAGGGCATCGCCAGCCAGACCGCACAGAAAAATATTGGCGACATCATCAATCAGGTCGACCGCATGTCGCGCTGGGTCCGTGAATTGCTGGTGTCGTTGCGGCCGATGAATGACGACTGTGAAACGGTCGACCTGGTGCTGGCCCTCGATGACACCTTGAGTGCCTTCGAGTCCCTGATCAAGCGCTCGAACGTCGAAGTGCGTTTCTCTCCTGTCAGCGTGCCACAGGTCGTCAGCCAACAGGTGTTGCTCACGCAGATACTCAATAGCCTGTTTGCCAACGCACTGGAAGCCATGCCCAAGGGGGGCGTGTTGACGATCGAGATCGATTCTTCTGTGCCCGGCGACTTGAGAATGACCCTGGCCGACACGGGCAAGGGCATATCCGAACAACAGCAACAAATGGTCTTCAAGCCGTTTTTCACCACCAAGCAAGGCGGTTTGGGTGTGGGCCTGGCCCTGGTGAAGAGAATAATGGAGCGGTTTGATGGCTCGGTCGAACTGACTAGCCGGGAGCAGGAAGGAACCCGTGTTTGTCTCAATTTCAAAGTGGCAACGGGAGGAGCATATGGAGCACAGCATTCTGCTGGTCGAGGATGACGAAATTCTCGCCGAGAATATTCAGAATTACCTGGAGCGCAAGGGCTTCGAGGTGACCGTTTGCCACTCGGCCGAAGATGCACTGGAGCAATTGGGCTCCTTCGCTCCTGACGTGGTACTGACCGACAACTCGTTGCCGGGCATGAGTGGTCACGAGCTGATCCAGAGGCTGCGCGTCAGCGCGCCGGATCTGAAAGTGATCATGATGACCGGCTACGGCAACGTCGAAGACGCCGTGGTGGCGATGAAAGAGGGCGCCTTTCACTACGTCACCAAACCGGTGGCCCTGCCGGAGCTCAAGCAGCTGCTGGACAAGGCCCTGGCTACTGACCGCATGGAGCGCACACTGTCGTTTTACCAGGAGCGCGAAGCCCAGAAGTCGGGGTTGCAGGCGCTGATTGGCGAGTCGGCACCGATGGTGTATCTCAAGGGCACCATCAGCCAGTTGCTCGACGCCGAACGGCGGATGGCCAACAGTGATCTGCCACCGGTCCTGGTGGAAGGCGAGACCGGCACCGGCAAGGAACTGGTGGCCCGGGCCTTGCACTTCGACGGCTCGCGCGCCAAAGGCCCGTTCATTGAATTCAACTGCGCTTCGATCCCGTCCAATCTGGTGGAATCGGAACTGTTCGGCCACGAGAAGGGCGCCTTCACCGACGCCAAGGACCGTCGCATGGGGCTGGTGGAAGCGGCCGATGGCGGCACGCTGTTCCTCGATGAAATCGGTGAAATGGATCTGCTGTTGCAAGCCAAGCTGCTGAAACTGCTGGAAGACCGGACCATTCGCCGGGTCGGTTCGGTGAAGGAGCGCAAGGTCGATCTACGGGTGATCAGCGCCACCAACTGCAATCTCGAGCAAATGGTCCAGCAAGGCAAATTCCGCCGCGACCTGTTTTTCCGCCTGCGCATCATTTCGATCAAGGTGCCGCGCCTGTATGCCCGTGGCTCCGATATCCTGCTGCTGGCCCGGCACTTCCTGAGGCTGCATGGCAAACGCTACGGCAAGCCGAACCTGCATTTCAGCAATCAGGCCGAAGATTTACTGCTCAGCTACAGCTGGCCGGGCAACGTGCGGGAATTGCGCAACATGCTGGAACAAACCGTGTTACTGGCGCAAAGCGACACCATCGCCGCCCATCAGTTGAACGTCTGCCTGAGCCTGGTGGATGATCCACCGATGTTTCATCCCGAGCCGCAACATTTCAGCGAGCCACGTCCGACCAACGGTAACGGTAACGGTAGCGAATCCACGAATCTGCCGGAAGTGGAGCGTGACATGGTGCGCAAGATGCTCGACAAGACCGACTGGAATGTCACCAAATCGGCACGCCTGCTGGGACTCAGCCGCGACATGTTGCGCTACCGGATCGAAAAACTCGGCCTCTGCCGCCCGGACAAACGGCAGTGGTAGGGAAACTGATTGAGAACGCCCCCTGGTGCTCACTGCAACATCGGGCCTTGCCTCAGGCAGGACAGCACGCAACCGGAGTCCTGGACTTCCTGGTTCACGTAGACGCCATGTTCCGGATCGTAGGTGCGGACAAACACGCGAACCGTGGCGTCGGCCACGGTCGGCAGGCGTGAGTCGTAAAACACGTGCTCGCTTGAAATCGGAATGAACTCCCCGGGCGCGGTCGGGATGTACGAACCCGGCGGCACGGTGCTCATGGACGGTGGTACGGGGTGGGCGAAGGGTTGGTCGGCGCCGTAATAGTTGAATTCACTGCTGTAGTTGGTGGTGGGCATGTCGTCGGCGTGGGCGACAGCGGTGGCGCTCAGGCAAACGGCGAGCAACAGCGTCAGATTGGTTTTGTTCATGGCAACACCTGCGAAATCGGTTTAATCACATGTCCCCAAGGTCATTAACTATAGCTGCCGCCGTGGGCAGCCGTCGGTGCTGTGCGGATTACATGTTCGCAACACCTGCCAGGATGAGGTTGAACTAGACTCCGGCCGGTCAAATCGACGACCCGAACCCTGGAGCGTGCAATGGAACTGCCGACAAAAGAACAAGCCATCGCCAGCAACCGCGAGGCCTGGAATGACTCCGCCCGTCACCACAAAGACTCAAGCGAATGGCAAGCCTTGTTGAAGGACGTGACCCACGCGGATTTCTCCTGCCTGGATGACACCTTGACCGCCTTGCTGACCCAGACAGGTGTCGACGGCAAGGAGGTGGTGCAACTGGGCTGCAACAACGGCCGCGAAAGTCTGTCGCTGTTTGCCCTGGGCGCGCGCAGCGTGGTGGGTGTCGACCAGTCTGAAGCATTTCTCGAACAGGCACGGGAACTGGCGTCCCGCTCGCCCCATGCGCCGCAATTCATCGAAGCGGACATTCACCACTTGCCTGCGCAACTGCAGGAGCGCTTTGACCTCGCGCTGATCACCATCGGCGTCCTGAACTGGATGCCGGATATCAGCGAATTCTTCCGCCATGCGGCGCGCACGCTGAAGCCGGGTGGCGCACTGGTGGTGTACGAAACCCACCCGTTCCTGGAAATGTTCGACCCCGAGACAACCGATCCTTTTCGCCTGGCCAGCTCATACTTCCGTCGCGAACCGTTCGTGCAGCACGAACCGATCGTCTACGAAGGCAAGGTCGAACAGCCGTCGGCGGCGTCCTACTGGTTCGTCCACACCCTGGGCGACCTCTTCAGCGCCGCCATTGCGGCAGGGCTGCAGATCCGTCACTTCAAGGAATACCGGCACTCCAATCGCGAAGAATGCTATGACCGCTATCAGCAGCAGGTGGCGCAGTTGCCGTTGTGTTTTACGTGGGTGGTGGTGAAGAACTGAGTGATGTGTAGCTCGGACTGACGCCTTCGCAAGCAGGCTCGCTCTCACACTGAATCTTTGTCGTACACAGGATTTGTGTATGACATCGGTCAAAATGTGGGAGCGAGCCTGCTCGCGATGGCGGCGACGCGGTTTCAGGTGGACCCGGTTAGAACTGAATAGGCCTCGGTTATGTAGTCGATAGCTCGAGAAAACTCTTCGACATCTCCGTATTTCATTACCTGAAAAAAGTACTCGTTGATGGCCTCGTTGCTATCGAGTATTGCTGCCATGTCGAAGTCTTTTAATTTCTCTTTCATTGGCTCTGACTCCCGAATCCAATTCGAAAGTACTCGCAGATGGTGGTCCAAGGCGAGTCAGGCTGCTCCTTACTGATGTACGCTTTTTCCTAGAAGTATGTGAGACGTTTAACTTCATCGCGAGCAGGCTCGCTCCCACAAGCACGAGGCGAGCTATTCCAGAACGGCCTATGCGCGCTGCAGTACGGTATCACCCGCAGCGGTATAGGCCACCCTTGGCACTCCCGGCAAGCGCTGTTCCAGCAGTGCACTCAAGGACTCTCCCGGTTCCAGGTAGGCATCGCCGAAGTCGGCGCCGAGCTGGTTCGGGTGGGCGACGATTTCCAGCAGCCCGTCGGCTGGCGGCTCCGCGTTGCGCAGATCCACCGGGGTGCACACGTAGTCGGCGGTAGCGCCGGCCAGGTTGCTCAGGCGGCGATTGAGCAGGTCCTTGAACACGCGCTTGGGAAGGCTGAGGTTTTGCCCCAGGTTGCGCGCCAGACGCACCGGCACCCCCTGGCGGGCGGCGAAGCGTGCGACGATCTCGCCGATCGGCCAGATGTTGTGCACGTGCTGATGGGAGTCCAGGTGGCTGGGGCGCAGGCCGTTGTCCAGGCAGCGCTGCCACTGGGCTTCGAGTTCTTCCAGTACGGCGTGGCGATCCCGGCGCCCGAGCCAGAGGCGGGTGCGGGGCAGGTTGAGATCGAACACACCGGCACCGTCGCAAAACGTCGGGCGTTGCACAATGCTCTGGCTCAATGGACGGCCGTAGGTCAGGTTGAAGTGCAGGCCGATGCGGCCTTCGAGCAATGGATGCCGGGCCATGGCACAGGCCGCTTCGAATGCCGGCATGTTGGCCATGGCGGTGGCGGAGCTGATGAGCCCGGCCTGGAACGCGCCCAGGATCACCGCGTTTTCGCAGGCACTGAGGCCGAAATCGTCAGCGTTGACTATCACTTGGCGAGGCATGTTTACCCTCCTTGAGGTTTTCCGTAGGCGCAGGCGTTTTGACGACAGGTGTCGCGCCGGGTGTAGGGGTGGCGACTGCGGCCGCCGCGCGCCGGGCGCGCCATTGCTGCAATCGGGGTTTGAAGCGTTGCCAGACCCGCAAGGCCAGCCCCAGCACCAGGCCGCCTGGACGCCAGGAGTAAAAACTCCAGCGCCAGTGTTCCAGTTGCCCGGTCATGCGTTCGTGCAGTTGATGGCTGGAGTTTTCCAGGCTGACCCGTGACGCATCGATCCACTGCCAGTTGTCTTCCAGGCCCCAGCGAATCCACTCTTCGAGCAACACCCGGCCGCTGCCCAGGTCGGCATATTGCGGCAGGAACGCCAGGTTGTAGTCGTACAGTCGGCCCTGTTCCAGCAAGCCGAGGCGATAGCTGATGCAGCGCCCCTCCAGCTCCAGCACCACCACGCGCACCAGGCCCCGGGCCGCGAGGGCGGTGAAGGCGCGGTCCATCCACTGGCGATGCCGCGCATCGGCAAAGATCCCGACCCCTTCATCGCCTTTCCAGCTCACTGCTTCGACTTCACTGATGTCCTGCAACAGCGGCCCCATGGTCAGGGCGTCAGGAGTAATCCGCCGCACCCGGGCGCCACACGCGGCGATGCGTTTGCGCGCGCGGCGCAGCTTGTAGCGCGGGTCGCCGGAGACTTCCTGATGGTCGGCCTCGCTGATCAGGTGCACCGGCACCCGACAGCTGAGGCGTTGTTCGGCGGTCGAACTCAGTGCCTGCCACGGTGCCAGGGCCTGCGTCGTGGGACCGGCCAGTTCGTTGAGTTGCAGCACGGCATGGGGCAGGTGTTGACGGATCTGCGCCAGCGCGTTGCGCATAGCGTCGCCGTCCAGCCTCGTCAGCAGCGCGAGGCGGTCGGCTAGGGGATAGCCCAAATGATGCAGGACCCGAAACGGCAAACACGCAAAGCGCTCCACGGATGCCACCAGCGGCAGGCACAGCGCCAGTTCGTCACCCTGCCAGCCGAGAAGCACGTGCAACTGCTCGACGGGCTTGAGTGCCAGTTCCGACGCGTATAGCCAGGCCAGGGTGTTGAACGGCGTGTGGTCTGTTACGCGCTGGCGCAACGCTTCGTAAGCCGCTATCGGAAAGTCGTCGGTGCACAGCGAAGTGCGCCATTCGAATCGTGCAGACATAAGATCAACTCGCCTCGGCTGGAACAGGAGAGGGTGCCGGTTTGCGCAAGGCATCCAGGCGTGAACCTCTGTAACGGGTTTCGCGGAAGAAGCGCCAGCCGAACAGGTGGTAGATGTTCATGATCCGCCCCTGCTCGCGATACCCCATGCGGATGTGCAGCTTGAGCGCGGGAATGTTGTGGGACTCGCAGATGTCCACCACTTTGTTGCAGCCCTGATCAGCCATGGCTTTCCACAGGTTCAGCTGGAAATCGACCGACAGCGTGGTGCCCCGGTAGGCAGGAATCTGCTCGAGAGCGAACTCGAAGAACTCACCTGGCTGCACCGGGAACATGCAGCCGTAGTAATGACGGTCGAGATAATCGCGTGTGCTGCCCCAGATAAAGGCCACGGTATCGCCGTTTTCATCCAGGTACATGTGCCCGGTGTACCCTTCGCACGCCAACTCGGCCATGGTGCCCACGCGATCGCCGAAGTGTTTGGCGAACGCCACGGCGTTTTGAGGGGTGATGGTTTCCAGTCGCAGCGGTGTATAGGGCCGAAGGTTGTGTGGCGGTACCGGGCTCACCAGATCGCGCTCCATCCACAACAGTTCTTCGTGGAAAAATACGTAGTGTTTCCACAACTTGCCGACGGTGGCGCGCAGGCCTTTTTGCTTGATGTGATCGCTGAGTTTTTTCAGAACATTCATGTTTTTGATTCCTGACGGTGTTGGCCGTGAGTGGAATGACTCAATGCGCGGCGAATCGTCCACGGGCAAAAATAAATGACGTTCATGAGGCGCTCCAGCTGAGGGCAAACAGGGTTTCTCCCGGCAAATCGAAGCTGATGCGACCTTCCAGGCACTTGAAAGATGCGTCGCGACTGCGGTTGTCGTCGCCGAAATAGCGCAATGATCCCAGGGGCAATGGACATTGCGCGCCGGCCAGGCTCACACGCTGCAAGCGCGAGCCTTTGTTGACGCCCAGCAGGCTGCGTTGGTGCCCGGCAGACATGGCCAGCACGTCAACCTCGAAGGCGTCGTTCTCCAGGCGCATGACATCGCTTAGCCAATGCTGGCGGATGAATTGCTGCGCCAGACCTACGGGCTTGAGCTCGAATTCATCCTTGCCGAGCACGCGGAACATGCCCTTGGGATACTCAGGTTCGTCGTCGGCCTGGAACCAGCCGAGCATGTCGAGCAAGCCGTCCTGGGAAGCATTGATGATGACCGAGGCCCACCATAACGAGGCGTAATGGGTGTCCTGATCGTAAGGGCTGAGGCTGGCCCCGCTGGACATGTTGGTCTGGTCCAGCAACAAGGCTTTGCGCGGTCGTCCCTGGGCGTCGAGCCCCACCAGCTCTGCCGCTTTGCGTACGCTATCGCGGTAGACACGGGTCGCCAGCAGGTCGCGGACCATCCATTCGTGCCACGCCAGCGCATCGATCTTGTCGCCGGACTCGGCCAGCAAGCGTCGGGCCCAGTCGATGCCGCGCTTGTCGGCGGCATTGTCGACGAGCGGGCCATTGACGAACCGGGAGCTGGCCGGCATGGCAATGCGGACGCCGGCTTTGGTGTTGTCCGGGTTGCTGCGCACTTGCCAGGCCATGCTCTTGAAGATGCGCTGGTAGGTGGCGTAGTCCGGGTAGTTGAGGTTCGGTTCGTCGGCAAAGCCGATGTAGTGCGTGCCCTTGCCGCCAAGTGCGCGTGTGGCGGCGAGCCAGGCGTCGAGGCCGGCGTTGCTGGTGGTGTCGGCGCGCAGGTTGGCCTGGCGCTGACGGCCGGCCAGCAGGGTGATGTCCTGAGTGATGCCGAAGCGATCCTGATACAGCCGACGGAACACGTCTTCGTAATGTGGTCGCGTCGCCATGATGTCGACCAGGCTGTAATAGGTTCCGGCCTGTGGTTGCAGGGCATCGAGCACGGCGAAACTGGAGTCCGGCAGTCGCGCATAGGGCAGGGCGATACCCAGGTTCGGGGTCTTGCCGAGCACGTCTTTGTACAGCGTCAGCCCGGTCTGGCCTTCGTCTTCGCGCAAGGGTTTGAGCTGTTGCGGGTTCTGGGCGAACAGGTTGGCCGTGCCGTCGAGCCAGAATGCGACCTTGCCGCTGCCGCGCAGGTGCAGGCGCCAGACTTGATCGGTGGTTGCAACGGGCAACTCGACTTTGTCGAACTGCCAATAGGCGGGGTAAGACTCGAGAGACAGTGAAAGCTGTTGGCCGTCGCTCACGCGCTGCGCTTGTAATGCGTCGACGCCGCCGTGGAATTTACCGGCCAGCACCGCGTGCTCACCGGCCGCGACCTTGAAATACAACTCGTCACCGTCCCGGGACTCGGCGCTGAAATGCACCTTGGCCGGGGCGAACAGTGCGACGGTGTGGTCGTCGTGCTCAACCGTATAACGGCGGAAGCTGTAGCCGGGAATTTCCAGTCGATAACTGGCGGCGCCCGGCGCCAGGTCCCAGCGTTGGCTACCGTGGGGCTCATTGGCGGCAATCAGTCGTTCGCTCTGGAGTTTACCCTGGCCGTCGAGCAAGTAGAGGTGTTCTTCGTTGGCTTCAGTCTGCCACACCGGGGCCCAGAGCACGGTCAGGGTGTCGGGGCGGTCCGTTTGCAGGTACAGGCTGCCGTCGCGGATATCGGCCCAACGCATGGGCGCCGCTTCGGCGCTCAGCCCGAGGCCAAGACTCACCAGCAATAACAGGTGTTTCATGCCGACTTCCGTTGCAGCATCAGCAGCATCGGCGCGATGTCGCCGGGCAGGACGATGAGCGTTTGCCAGGCCGGCACGTGGCTCAACCGGCAATACACCACCAACAGCGCCACGGTCACGGCCAGGTACGCGATAGAGGACGCCGCTGCTGCGCCGACGATGCCGTAGGTCGGGATCAGCAGCACATTGAGCGTCAGGTTGAGCAGGGCGCTAAGGCCCATCAACAACGAAATCGTGCCGGGCCGGTTTTTGCCCAGCAGGTCCAGGCGCAGAATGCTCATGTAGCACAGACCGAACAGGCCTGGCAGCAGCGCCAGCAACGCAGGAAACGCAGGCTGATAGGCCTCGCCAAACAGCGTCACGATCAACCATTCACCGACCACTGCCATGCTCAGGCAAGCGCCGAGCATCACCGTAGCGGTCAAGCGCAAGGCCAGCGGCGTGACTTTTTCGATGCCTTCTTCCTGTTGCAGCAGGCGCTTCATCAGCGGCGTGGTCACCGCTTCCGGAACGATCAGCAGCAACTCGGCGGCCGCGCTCGCCATGGCGTAGTGACCCAGCGCCGTGGTGCCGAGCAGAGCGCCGATGAACAGATAGTCGGAGCGCAGAATCACTTGCTGGAACAGCAGGTCCGGATGGCTGCGGGCGCTGTAGCGCAGCAGTTCGTTCTGACTGGCGCGGTCCCATTGCAGGCTCAGCGGATGCCCGCGCTTGAGCCACACCCACCCGGCCAGCACCACCAGGCTGATCCCCGCCAGCCAACTGATCAGTGCCGCTTCCAGGGCTGCGCTTTTCCACATCCAGAACAGGGCAAGGAACACCAGCAGCGGCGCCAGCGACTCGATCAGACGCAAGGCATTGAAGGCAACCACGCCGCCCGAGGCGTTGTGCAAAGTCAGCAAGCCGCTTTTGAGCACGGTCAGCGGCACCGCCAGCAGCAACAGCCAGGCGAGCAGGCCCAATTGCAGGGTGATGTCCAGTTCTGTGCCGAACTCGCGGGTCAGCGCCACCACCAGCAAGGTCAGCAACGCCGCCAGCAGACAACCGAACAGCAGCACCTGGCTGAGCAGCAAGCCCATCGGTCGTTGCTTGGCCGCCTGATAGCCCACCGCTGAATTCAAGCCGCCGCTGGTGGCAGCGCTGATCAGGTCGGGCAGGGTGTTGAGCAAGGCAAACAAGCCCCGTTCGCTGGGGCCGAGAATCCGCGCCAGCAGTATGTTACGCAGCAAGCGCAGGGCGATCATCGCCAGCTTGGTGCCCATGCTCAGGGCCAGGTGCCTGAGGTAGTTGCTGCGGCTCATGGACGTGCCCCACGGTAGATGCGCCAGGACAGCAACCCGGGATCGCGCGCGGTACGCTGGCTCACGCCGAAGCGTGGCAGGGCCAGAGGATCTTCGGTCCCCCGATAAATGCCGGTGCCGGTGCCCAGGGCAAACGGGAAGTCGTGCCTGGCCACCTGTTGGCGCACCCGCGCATCGTTGTCGCCATTGGGGTAGCAGTAAACCGGCAACGGCCGGTTGCAGCCGTTGAGCAGCGCGTCGCGACTGCGGCTCAGTTCTTCATGCAGGCGTTGATCGTCGAGGCCGGTGAGGATGGCGTGGCTGGCACCGTGGGGGCCGAAGCGCACCAGGCCGGACGCTTCCAGGTGGCGCACTTGCTGCCAGTCCAGTGCCTGGGGCAACGACTCCTGCGGGCAGGCGTCGGTCAGGCGATTGAGGTCCAGCGGTGACAGGTTTTTCAGGCTCTGCAAAAAGTTCAGCAACGCCAGGCTGCGGCGTTGCTGATCCGGGTCATCGCACAGTGTCGGCAACGGGCGCCCCAGGTGCAGCAAGCGTTCGATAAGGTGCCGGCGTGCCGGTTCGCCATGGCTGTTCCACAGGGTTTCGCCGATGCTTTCCCACCAGAACCGCTGGCGGCTGCCGATGAAATCGGTGGACAGAAAGATGCTCGCCGGCACCTGGTGTTTTTGCAGCAACGGGAAGGCATTCAGCGCGTTGTCGCGCCAGCCGTCGTCGAAGGTCAGCGCCACTTTCGGCCGCTCCGAGCGCGCAACCGGTTGCAGAATGTCCATCAGCGGCACGCAGTCGAAGTGTTTTTTCAACCACACCAGCAAATGTTCAAAGGCCTTTGGCCCGACGCACAGTTCATTGCGGTGGGGCAGTTCGGCGGCCTGGTCGCTGGCCAGCACCCGGTGCAGCATCAGGATCACCCCGGCGCCGTGCAGTTGGTTGCGTCCGACCGGGGAGTTCAGGTACAGCCAGCCACTGGTGCGTTTTAACAGTTGTTTGATCGCCACGGCACGCACCTCTCATCGATTTTGCTCAGGGTTCCATTGGGCGTAACGCTGACCGCGCAGGAACTGCCACAGGCCGATGCTCATCCCGGCAAGGGTCACCAGGAGGAACGCGGCCAGGCGAAAGGGTTTGGGCAAGCGGTGTTGCGAATCCAGCAGGCCGGCAATGGCCATCGTGTAACCGAGCAATTGTGCGATCAGGCTCAGGCGATAAAAGCCGTGGTCTTCCCACAGCCAGAAATTGCTCAGCAGCAACGGCAGCAACAGGATCGGCGCCAGCCGCCGGATCAGCTTGTGGCTGATCAAGGCAATCGCATACAGGCCGTGGGCCAGCGGATTCATCAGCTCCCGGCGCTGGGCCAGGCTTTGCAAGCCACCCACCGTGACCCGCTGACGGCGGCGAAATTGCTTGTCGGCTTCGTCCACGCCCTGGTCGATCACCCGGGCCTGGGGCACGTAGACAATCCGCTTGAACGCGACGGGTGCGCAGGTGCTGATAAAGAAGTCGTCGTTGACCTCCGCCGGCACGTTCTGGAACAACTCGCGGCGCAGGGCGAGCAATGYGCCGTCGGCGGAGACCATGCAGCCGGTGCGATTTTCCACGTAGCGCAACCAGCCTTCGTAATGCCGATACAGGCTGTCACCCACGCTCAAGCCCTTGCCGGTCACCGGGATCACCATGTGCCCGGCGCAGCCACCGACCTGCGGGTCGTTGAGCGGTGCGAGCAAATGGCCGAGGGTGTCGGTGGACCATTGGTTGTCGGCGTCGGTGAACACCAGGATCGCACCGCTGCTGATCGCGACCCCGGCATTGAGCGTCGCCGCCTTGCCCTGGCGGGGCAGATCGAGCACGGTGATGCGCGGGTCGTTGACCTTGTGTGCACAGGCCACGGTGTCGTCGGTCGAGCCGTCACTGGCCAGGATGATGTGCAGCGAGCGGGCCTGATAATCCTGGGCCAGCACGGTGCGCAGTTTTTCTTCGATATGCCGCGCTTCGTTGTGCGCGGCAATTACGATGCTCACGTCCATCGGTTGGGCCGGTCCATGGCGCGGTGCCGGGTAAAACGGTGCCAGCAAGGTCAACAACAGGGGATAACCGAGGTAGGCGTAAACCGGCAGCAACAGGCACAACCAGAAAATGAATTCAGCCACGGGCGGGCCTCCTGGCATTCCAATGACAAAGGCTGAGGATGAGCCCGGCGCCCGCCAGGTGCAGGCGCACCCAGTGCAGGCCCCAGAGTTGCAGGGTCAGGAGCGGGTCACGGTGCCTGGCACTCTGACGCAGGCTCAGTGCCAGGGCGGGCAGGATGGTCAGCAGTAGCATCAGCATCGAATGCTGGGGGAAACCGTCGAACAGGGCGGAAATGGCCATGAAATCGATGACCCAGACGGCAATCGACAGCAGCGGAAAGCGCAGCAAGCGCAGGCTCGGGCCATGGGTGCGCAGCAGTTGCAGATGACTGCCCTGGCGCCATAATTCCTTGCCCATCCATTCCCGCCAACTGCCTTCGTAACCCCAATGCAGCGCCACGCTTTGGTTGACCGAGCGCAGCTTGGCACCGGCGTCGACCAGGCGCATGGTCAGTTCCTTGTCCTCGCCGGTGCGCAGTTGTTCATTGAAACCACCGACCTTGTCGAACCAGCGACGGCGCATCAGCAGGTTGCAAGTGGGCAGCCATTGCGCGACATGCAGCGGCTGCGTAGCGGGGCGTAAGGTGCGGCGCTGCCAGGCGTCGGCGTACCACGGCGCCTCGGCCGGGGTGTGCAGGTCCAGGCCGATGACATCGCCCTGGCCGCCGGACTCGAGGTCGAACAACAGCTTGAGCCAATTCTCGGGCATCTCGACGTCGGCATCGATAAAGGCCAGCCATTCACCGCTGGCAATCGCCGCTCCGCGATTGCGCAATGCACCGATGAGCAGGCCGGGCAGGACCAGAACCTGGGCGCCGAGCTGCCGGGCAATGTCCGGGCCCTGGTCGTCGGAGCCGTTGTCGACCACGATCAACTCGCATTCGACGTTGGCCGCCTCGGCGGCATGTCGTGCCGCGAGCAGGGTCCGGGCGATGTGCTGCTCCTCGTTGTACATCGGGATGACGATGCTGATGCGGTTCATGCCTTGACCTCTTTCAGCGGGGCTTCTTCGGCTTTCGTGCGCAGCACGCCGGTCAACGCGAGCATGATCCACAGGTACTTGTGGTTCGGTGCGCTGAGGAACATCAGGAACAACGTCAACGACAGAAAGCTCATGCTCAGGTGGGTCATCAGATCGGCCTGATGCCTGTCTCCTCGCAACAGCCAGGTGCGGCGGGCGCGAATCAGGTTGTACAACCCCAGGGCCAGCATGCCGACGAACATCAGGCCGGCGGGAATCCCCAGTTCACTGAAGATCTCCAGGTAGGTGTTGTGGGCGCGACGGTACAGGTCGTCGGTCTTGCCGCTGACGGAAAAGGTCTTGGCATAACCGGTGGTGGCGTAGTGCAGCGGGAACGTGCCGGGGCCGGTGCCGAGCAAGGGGTTCTCGGCGATCATGGCGCTGCCGACCACAATGTAGGAGGCGCGACGGCCCAGGGACGCGTCCTGACTCTTGGCCCCGGAGCTGAGGATGCTCAGCGACTGGATGCGCGCCACGTAACTTGCCGGCATCGCATAGAGCCCCAGCGCAATCACAATCGCCAGGCCGAGCATGGCAAAGCCCAGGTGGCGTGGACGAATATGTGGTAATTGCGCGCGATAGTGCCACGTGCCGATCAACAGGCTGAGGAGCAACACCACCAGCCCCGAACGGGATTCAGTCTTGGTCATGCCGGCCAGCAGCACGAGGGCACAGCCCCCCCAGAACAACCGGTGCAACCGGTTCGGGCTGCGGACCACCAGCAACAGCGCCATGGGCACGGCGAAGGCGATCATCAGGGCAAATTCGTTCGGGTCATTGAGCATACCGGACGCACGGCCTTCGTCCTGGTATTTGGCTGAGAACATCGCCATGGCGCAGGTCACCGCGACACTGATGGCAACCAGTTTGGCGAACATGTCGAGGTTCAACTCACGCCCGACCAGCAGGGTGATGACAAACAGAATCAGGCCGACGCTCAATTCGCGCAGGTGGCCCAGGGACATGTCCATGTTGTCGGTGTTCAACAGGCTGAGCAGGTACAGAACCATGAACCCGATCAGCAAACGCCAGATATTGCTGCGCAGGCGCTCGGCCGACCGTTGGTGAATCGCCAGTTGCAGCATCAGGATCAGCGCCAGCGAAGCCCCGAGGAACTTGGAGCCCGACAACGCGCTGTCCTTGAACAGGCCCTCGAAAGGCAGGATGGCGACAATGCCCAGCAGGCCCCAGGTCGGCTTGCGGTACAGCACCGCGACACCCACCAGGCCCAGCACCGCTCCCGGCGCCAGGTACGGATAAGGGCTGGCCAGCAATCCGAGGCAGACCAGGCCGAGCAAGCTGACGATCGAGAGCGGAACAATCACGCGCGTGCCTCCCGTGCAGTCCGGATGTAAAGCTGCGACCAGCGTTCGGCCAGGACCTTGAGGTCGTAGCGATCCCGTTGCGTACGTTTTGCGTTATCGATCATCTCGCCGGCCAGGGCCGGATCATCCAGCAGCGCGCCGATCTGGCGGGCGAGGGCGGTGCTGTCGGTGGGCGCGGCCAGCAGGCCGTTGTGGCGGTCCTGCAAGACATCGGGAATCCCGCCGACGCCGAAGGCCACCACCGGCACCCCGGCCTGCATCGCTTCGAGCAGAATCATCGGCGTGCCTTCGGTGCGCGAGCTGATCACCAACGCATCGAGTTGCCGCCACCAGGCGCGCATGTCGGTCTGGTAGCCCGGCAGCGTGATGCGCGCCTGCAATCCGGCTTCGTCTATACGCGTCTGCAGGCTTTCCCGCTCCGGCCCGTCGCCGAGCATCACCGCGTCCAGTTGCGGGTACTGCCGACACAACGGGATCAGCGCATCGAGAAACAGGTCCGGGCCCTTTTCGCTGCTCAGGCGCCCGACGTAGCCGGCCAGCCAGCGTTGACGTGCGCCACTGCGCGGCGGCAAGTCGTTGGCCGCCGGCAGGCCGTTGGGGATCACCTGCAACTTGTCCGTGCGCACATTGGCCTGACGGTGCAGCGCCGCAATGCTTTCGGCGACACACACCACTCGGTCCACCGAGGCCGTGCGGCACAGTTGCAGGCTCAGCCAGGTGTAGAACTTCTGCTTGCGACTGCGCGGGGTGAAGCCGTGCTGGGTGATCACCAGTGGCAGGCGCAACAGCGTGGCGCCGAGCCAGCCGAACAACAGGCCCTTGAAGTTGTGCGTATTGATCAGTGGCCGCTTTTCCCGTCGCTGGCGCAAATGTCCCAGCAATGCGCCCAGGCCTGCACAGCCGAGGCAATCGACACCGGCCTGGCGAAATCGCGCGATCAGTTCTGGCGGCGCATCGAGAAACAGCACCTGGTGCTGCCCCGGCGTCGCCAGGCAATGATCCAGCAGCATCCGCTCGGCGCCATAGAAACCGCCGCTGCTGAGCAAATGAATGATCGGCAGGTCGTGGGCGGTGCCGAGCGGCGCGTTCAATTGCGCACCCAATGCACGAGGGCCGGTACGCTCCAGTTCTTGTGCGGGTTGTTCGGCTGGGTGCTGTGATCATTGATCACCAGCAGCACCGGCAAGCCCAGTTCATGGGTGATTTGCGCAGGGTGCTTGAAGCGGTGGTCGAAGAACTCACGCACATAGACCAGGGCAATCGCCAGCAGCAAACCGGTGAACAGCCCGAACGGAATGATCAGCATCGGCTTGGGGAACGCCGCTTCGGTCGGTTCGAAAGKCGGGCTGAGCACCCGTGCGTTGGACAGGTCGTTGTCCAGCGCGCGCGCCGTGCTGCTTTCAGCGAAGCGCTGGGCATAGGTGGCGAACGCCTTGTGCAACGCGTTGATCTCGGTGTCCATCTGCCGCAGTTTGCTGCGGGTTTCCTGCAACTGATGGATGCGATTCTGGAACTCGGCAATACGCGCGGTTTTCTGGTCGATGACCGAGCTGATCGTCATCAGGTCGCTGGTGCGCTCCTGAATCCGGTTGCTGACAATCTTCAGGAATTGCCCACGGGCCCGGATGATTTGCTCGCGGGCCATTTGCATCGGATCACTGCCGGGCTGCAAGACCGCCAGGTCGTCCATGTAGTGGCTGACCAGGGTCGTCAGTCGCTCACCCAGTTGCTTGATCTCGCGGTCTTCGAAAGCGACGCTGTCGACCGTGGTGGTGAAGGTGTAGGGGAAGGTGTAGTCGTTGAATCTGGCATTGTTGGCGGTCGCCAGGCTGGTTTTCAGGTAATCGAGCCAGCGCTGGCTTTGCAGCAGTCGGTCCTGATACAGGTTGAGCGCCTGCTCCTCGGTGTTGATCGCGTTGAGGCGGAACGTGATTTCTTCCTTGGGGTCGGACGAACCGATGCTTTCGAGCAAGGCCAGGCGATTGGCTTCCAGGCCATCGAGACGCACCTGGTACTGCATTTTCTTGGTCTCGTAGAAACTCTGCGGCAGGTCGATCGATTGCATTTCCTGGCGGGTAACCAGGTAGTTTTGCAGCAGGGCAGTGACGAATCGGGTGCCCTGGGCCGGGTCAGGGAAGTGGTAGACGATCGAGATCACGTTGGAGCCCGGCAAGGTTTCAACCTTGAGGGCAGCGGACGCTTGTTGCGTGAGGGCATCGAGCAGGGTGTCGCGTACCGGATCGGTCTGCAGCCCGAGCAGGCTGCGAACCGGATCGGTCTGCAGCCCGAGCAGGCTGCGAACCGGGTTGATCACGTGTTCGCGAACGGGATTGATCACAAACCGTTTGAGCGGCTGCACCAGCAGTTTGTTGAAGGCGCTCACGGGCTGCGTGTACTCACCCTTTTCGCGCAACTGGCCGATGGTCTGGCGGATCAAGGCCGGCGAACGCAGGATATTGCTCTCGGTCTCCATGTCGGCCAGCGACGGCGGAATGAAGGAAGCGTTTTCCTGAGTGAGGGTGCTGGTGGCATCCCCCTGGGAGATTTTCTTGGACTGCACGATCACCTGGGCGGTGATATCGAAACTCTGCTTGAGCAACAGCGGCAAGACCACGGCGATCACGGCAAAGACCAGGAAGACTCGCTTCACCAACTGCTTGTTGGCGAAGAAGATCCTGAAGAACTCATGCAGGTAGTTTTCCTTTGGATTCATGTGGGTACCTGAGAGTTAGTTGCTGCTGTCGTCTTTGTTGTCGACGCGGTAGCTGAAGCTGAGGCCCATGCCCTGGAACAGCACGACGTCCGCCAGTTGCCGCGCGAGCTCACCGGCGCTGGCCAGTTTGGTCTTGGGCACGTACAGCATGTCGTCCGCTTGCAGGAAGGCGATCTGGGTGGCGTCGCCGGACAAGGCTTTTTCCACGTCGTAACGATGCGCGACCACCTGGTTGCCGTTGCGCCGCATGATCATCACCGAGTCCAGGCGTGCCTTGGCGTTGGAACCGCGGGCCATGGTCAGGGCTTCGAGCACCGACACCGGGCGGCGGATCGGATAGGCGCCCGGCTGGCCGACTTCACCCAGTACATAGATTTCGTTACCGGCGGTGGACTTTAGCAGCACGTCCACGGTCATGCGCCCCGGCAGGGTGGCGTAGCGTTTATTCAGGTAGGCCTGCAGTTGGTTGATGGTCATGCCTTGCAGCGGCACGGCACCGATTTCCGGGAAGCTGGCGTAGCCGTCGGTGCCCACGGTGATTTCCCGGCTCATGCCGGTGGCGGGGTGGTTGAGCACGGACTTGAGGTTCCATTCACTGGCCAGCGGGTTCACCACCATCACTGACAGCTGATTGCGGTTGGGCTGGAACAGCTGTTTGCGATCGTAGGCGCGCTGAATCGCGTCCCGTGCTTCATCGCGGGTCAGGCCCTCGATTTTCACCGTGGTTTGGGCCCCCGGCAGTTCGATGGTGCCATCGGGCAGCACCAACTGGTTGCCGTTGAACTGGCTGGCGGCGGTGAAGTTCAGCGCGATCGTGTCCCCGGACTGCACGCGATAGGCGGCCGAGCCACTGGTGCTGATGTGGAAGATCACGTCCAGCACATCCTGTGGGCGCAGGGTCTGCTCGACCTTGGGCACGTCGGTTGCCTGGGCGTTGGCCGGTGGGGCCGTGAGGATTTGCACCGGCATGCTTTGTGATTCGTCGGAGGAAGTGCTGGAGCAACCTGCAAGGGGCAGCAATAGCAGGACAAGCATCTTGGCGTTCATGGCGTCATCCTTGTCTGACTGCTCACAGGTTTTTGTACAGCCATTCGGGCATGTAGTACTTGCGTCGGTTGAACACGCTGCCGACCAGCTTCGCTCCCGCCTGGCTCAAGCGCTTGGCCGCGGCCTGCGCCACTTCCCAGCGGGTGTCTTCCGCGGGCACGACCAGGACCACACCGTCCACCTGGGTGCCGATGACCAGGGTGTCGGAGGCCGAATACACCGCGTCGCCGTCGATCACCACGAAGCGGTAGCGGATGCCGAGTTGATCGAACAGCGGGCTCAGGCGCTCGGGTGTCAGGTGCTCGTTGCCACGGAAGTAGCGGCCCAATGGCAGAACGTGAAAGGGCAGGCTGGAGACGTCCACCACGCAGTCCTGCAACAAGGGCGGGCTCTGTGTGTTGAACATCAAGTCGCGAAACCCCCGTTCCTTGCTCAGCCCCAACTGTTGCGTGAGGTTGGTCGCCGAATGGCTGGCATCCACCAGCAGCACCAGGCCGCTGCTCATCTTCGCCAGTTGACTGGCCAGCGCCAGGGCGCTGGTGGTGGTGCCCGCGCCGGGGTTGGCGGCGGTCAGGAACAGGATCCGCAGGTTCTGGTCGAGCACGGTCGATGTCAGGTTGGACTCGCTCGGGCTGGCAATGCTGAGGCTTTTAGCCGATGAACCGTCCATTTAACTCGCTCCGTGACCGCTGAACACTTTGAAAGGGGTTTTCAGCAGAATCTTCAAATCAAGCAGCAGGCTCTGCTGGGCGATGTAGGCGAGGTCCAACTCAACGCGCTGGTCGAAGTCGATATTGCTGCGCCCGGAGATTTGCCACAGGCCGGTCATGCCGGGGTAGATGCTCAGGCGCGCGAGGTGCCTGTCCTTGTAGCGGTAGGCGTTGAACGAAGTCGGCCTGGGGCCTACCAGGCGCATGTCGCCGGTCACCACGTTGAACAGGTTCGGCAGCTCGTCGAGACTGGTGCGCCGCAGGAAACCGCCGATACCGGTGATGCGCGGGTCCTTGTCGATCTTGAAGTCGATGGCGTCGGCGCCATGCTTGTTCAGGTGCCGCAGGGAGTCCTTGAGCTCCTCGGCGTTGACGACCATGGTGCGAAATTTGTACATGCCGAACATGCGGCCGCGGTAGCCGGTGCGTTTCTGCACGAACATCACCGGCCCCGGGCTGGTCAGTTTGATGGCCAGCGCCAGCCCCAGCAGCACCGGGGAAATCAGCACCAGGACCAGAACTGCGCCGAAGCAGGCCAGGACGCGGTTGGTGCGCGACAGGGTCCACGACCGGCCACCTTCGCGACCGGTTATCCAGCCACAACCCTGCATGTGGATCGCGGCATCCATGCGCTTGCGTTGCTCGGGGTCCAGGCGCTTGTCCCTACGCATATTGCCAAGGGGCACACTTTTTTCGTGTTCAGACATAGATTCTCCGCAGAGTTAAGCCGTGTGCGGCATGGGCGACGCAGTCAGTCGTAAGTGCAGGACCAGGCAACGAAGCACCGGTCCCTCATTGGGCACCCATAAAACCGGCTGCGGCGGTGACGAGAGTCTTCATGGATGGGCGGCCTCGGGCACGATGTGGTGCAAGCCAATACCGCTGTAGTGCAGGCCGGCGGCTGCCACCTGTTCCGGGCTGTACAGGTTGCGCCCGTCCACGATCACCCGTTCACGCAGTTTGCTCGCCAGCATGTCGAAGTCGACCACGCGGAAGTTCTTCCACTCGGTGCAGATCACCAGGGCATCGGCGTCTTCGAGTGTGTCATCGCGGGTGGCGCACAGATGCAGGTCGTCGCGGTAGCCGTAAAGGCGCCGGCATTCGGACATGGCTTCCGGGTCGTAGGCCTGCACGCTCGCGCCTTCGGCCCAGAGTGCTTCCATCAGGTAGCGGCTGGGTGCTTCGCGCATGTCATCGGTGTTGGGTTTGAACGCCAGGCCCCACACGGCGATGGATTTGCCGGCCAGTCCGCCGGGAAATTGCGCCTTGAGTTTGCTGAACAGAATATGCCGCTGGTGGTCGTTGACGTCGGTCACGCTACGCAGCAATTTCAGGGGCATTCCGGCGTGTTCGGCGGTGTGCAGCAGGGCGCGCAGGTCCTTGGGGAAGCACGAACCGCCGAAACCGCAACCGGGGTAGATGAAGTGGTAACCGATGCGCGGGTCCGAGCCGATGCCTTTGCGCACGGCTTCGATATCTGCTCCCAGCAACTCGGTGAGGTTGGCCAGTTCGTTCATGAAGCTGATGCGCGTGGCCAGCATCGCGTTCGCCGCGTACTTGGTCAGTTCGGCGCTGCGGTTGTCCATGAACATCAATTTGTCGTGGTTGCGGCAGAACGGCGCGTAGAGCTCGCTCATCTGGCTGCGGGCTTGATCGTCAGTGGTGCCGACGATGATCCGGTCCGGGCGCATGCAATCGGCCAGGGCACTGCCTTCCTTGAGGAATTCCGGGTTGGACACCACCCGTACCTTCAGCGAACCTTTGCCGCGGTGCTGCAACTCTTCAACGGCAGTCGCACTGACCTGATCCGCCGTGCCGACCGGCACCGTGGACTTGATGATCAGGGTGCGGTCGGCCTCCATGAAACCAGCAATCTGCCGGGCCACGTTCAGCACATGGCTGAGGTCGGCCGAACCGTCTTCGTCGGCGGGCGTACCGACGGCGATGAAAATCAGCTCGGCGTGCTCCACCGCATCGCTTGCCTGGGTGGTGAAGAGCAGGCGACCGGCCTTGATGTTTTCTTCAAGGGTGCCGGACAGCCCCGGCTCACTGATCGGTGGCACGGCCTGTTGCAGTTGCCGGATCTTGTTCGGATCGATGTCGACACACAGGACGCGATGTCCGACATCGGCCAGAGCCGCTGCTTGAATCAGGCCAACATAGCCCGTACCAAATACGCTTACGTCCATATTAGCGTGCCTCGCAAGACGTGGAGAGTTGCAAAACAAGACTGTCAAAAGGGGTATAGACCAGCCTCGGTAAACCGTGTCAGCAAACCGGCATGTAAAAGGGGCAAGACACTCCCAAATGTGGGGGCGATTGCCATCAAGGTCGCAGCACTATTGGCTTTCCCCCCGATTTTGGCTGTTCAGCGAAAATCTCAAGAAAACGACAGGCGGTCGTAAGCCTTGAAATACAAGGGTTGTAGCTGCTAAGTGTGTCAGGTTTGAGTCACCGGCTTGATGACCATTTTTAACAGAGGCCGCCAGTTCTCACGCACGTATGGCGTAAAGCCAGTGTTAAAAAATGTCCAGCAACCTACTGGTCAAGTGCCTGATCGGGTTCGCCAGGCGCCCGGCGCGCACCCCAGCCACCGCAGGCAGGCACGGTTGAAACTTTGCACATCGCTGTAGCCCAGGCGGTCGGAAATCTCCACCAGCTCCAGGTCTGTCCTCTGCAAAAAGTCTTCGGCGCGATAGCGGCGGTATTCGTCGAGCAACTCCGAAAAACTCCAGCCCAACGCCTTCAAGCGTCGGGCGGCGGTGCGCTCGAGCAAATGCCGGGTGGTACAGAATTGCTGCCAGTTGGCCTCGGCGAGGTCGGTGATCAAATAATCGCAGACTTGCTCCAGCAAGGTCGGTTCGCTGTTGCGTCGGGTCTGCTCCAGCAGTTCGACCAGCATGAGTTCCAGTTCATGATTGCCCGGCGTCAACGGGATCACGAACAGCTGTGGATCGAGGCGGATCGAGTGCTGCGCCTGCCCCCATTGCACCGGTGCGCGAAAGGCTTGTTCATGATCCTGCGGATTGGCCGTGCAGGCACCGGCCAGCCCGACGCCCAGAACCGGATCACGCTCCAGGCCGCTGGCGAGGAATTTGCGCCGCAACATGCTGCACAGGCTGATGAGGATGTAATCGGCGGTTGACGCGCTGGTTTTCACGCTGCCATGGTCGAGCAGGTGCAATTCGACGCGGTCGTCGCCGCGCACGATCCGGGCCTGGAAGTGTCCGTTGAAAAACGGAAAGAAACGCACGAAATACTGGCAGGCGCTGTCCAGTGAATCGGCGACGTCGAACAGGTATGTCAGGCCGTTGGTGGCGGTGGAAACGAATCGCCGACCGGCCGCCAGGCCGATCAGCGGGTCGCCGGTCTGTTCCAGGGCAAACGCCCAGAAGCGCCGCGACATGAACAGCGGAATACGCATGAATGGCGTGCGCAACTCGAACAGGCTGCGTCGCAACAGGCCTTCGATGCATTCGCGGTCCACACCGCGGGCCAGCAACTCTTCGATGGCCGGCAACAGGGTCGGCGCGTAGAACGCGTTGGGTATTGATTGGTCGTGCAGCGGCTGGTCGCTTTTTGTCATGTAGGGCCCACAGCTTGTTGCGGAACACCGGTCAAGCTGGCCGACGTTAAGCGATTTGCCGGAGCAGGACCATGCTTGATTTACGCCTGCTCGATTTGAACCTGTTGCTCGCCTTCGATGCGATTTACCCGTAGCGCAGGGTCACTAGTGCCACCGAGATGATGTGCCTGTCGCGCGCCCTCGGTAAGCGCCGGGAATTGCAGGCTCTGGCGCGGCGTGCATGATGTGGAGGCAGCAACGCCAAACCCTGTGGGAGCGAGCTTGCTCGCGATAGCGGTGTGTCATTCAATAAAGATGTCGACTGACCCGGCCCCATCGCGAGCAAGCTCGCTCCCACAGGGGGTGGTGGCTGCTCGACTAATTCGACGCCAGCAAGCGCCGGTCGACCGTCAGCACCGCATCGACCATCGCCAGCGCGGCCGGTGTCAGGGAGTGGCCGGCGCGGCTGACGATGCCGTAGTGCAATTGCAGGCCGGGATTCTCCTTGGGTACATCGGCAAATTCCAGCAGGCGGACCAGGCCCTGGTCGACCAGTTCGGCCAAGGCCTCCACGGTGGCGATGCCTACCGCGTCGGAGCGCATCACCACGCGGCGGATGGCGTCGAACTGCGCGCATTCCACGCTCGGATTGAAGTCTGCCTCGCCCTGCACGTCGGCGAGGATCTTGCGGATCATCGGCGGTATTCGCGTGCCGACCACCGCGTAGTCGAGCAGGGCGCGCAGGGACAGATTCTGCTGTTGCGCCAGGGGATGACCGACACGGCAAAAGAACCACCCGCGCCGGGGGCGCAACAGCTGTACCTGGTAATGCGGGTCGCCGGTGAAGTACCGCGCGTCGGCCACGAGGAATTCGATCTGCTGTTCACGAAGCCAGACCGCCAGTTGTTCCCAGTCGCCCTGGTGGAAACTGATGCGGACCGCCGGGTGAGCCTGGATGAACTCCGCCAACGCTTCGGGCACCAGCACCTGGGCCGGATACGGGCCGCAGCCGAAGTGCAGCTCGCCACCGGTCAGGCCGTTGTATTGCGTCAGTTCGTTGTGCAGGGCCTGGCTGCCGGCGAGCAGGCGCCGGGCATGTTGCAGCACCAGTTCGCCTTGACCGGTCAGGCGCAATTCGCGGCTGCTGCGTTCCACCAGCACGCAGTCGAGGTCGCGCTCAAGGGTCTGGATGCTGCGACTGAAGGCCGGTTGACTGAGATTGATCGCCTCGGCGGCACGCCCGAAGTTGCGGTAATCGGCCAGGGCGACGAGGTGGCGGAGTTGTCGTAGGTCCATCATGCGTCTCCTGCATTTGGCGGATACTTTTAATGCATTGGATCGATAGCACAGCGGCTGGCATAAGTACACGCCTGTCCTCTCGCCGTAACCTGCCATGACCAGCCAACCGTTTTTTTCCAGCGCCTTCACCCGCACCATTCTCAGCCATGCCCGGCAGTCCGGCCTGTGTCAGGACCAACTGCTGCAACGGGCCGGCATCTGCCTGTCGCTGCTCGAAGGTCAGGACCTGCATGTGCCCGCGCACCTGGTCGAACGCCTGTGGAATGAATGCGAACGTGCGGGCGCGGGCGCATCGTTTGGCTGCGAACTGGTCAATGGCATGGCGACCACCACGCTGCGGGGTTTGAACATTTTGCTGGATTCCGCCGCGACCCTGCGTGCGAGCCTGGCGTGCTTCACCGATTTTCTGCCGCGGGTAACCAACTGCGTGGTGGCGGAACTGGAGGAGTGTGGCGGACAGGCTCGCTTGCACTTGCGCAGTGCCGATAAACAGCTGCATTTTTTCGGCCTCGATGCAGCGACCCTGACGTTGGTGCGCAATATCGCCCGACGCCTGGGGCGTGCCCCGGCACAGGTGTTTGTCGCCGTTCGCCTGACTCCGCAACAGGCTGCCGGGCAGTGGTTGCGTAGTGTTGGTATCGAGGTGCTGGAGGGTTCACATCCGTGTTTGAGCCTGCCAGCGACTAGCCTCGATGAGCCGTTGCTGGGGGCCAATGGATTTCTGCATCAGAGCATGTTGCGGTACTGGCAGACTGCTGCCGCGCAACATACACGCAGTGACAGTCTGGAGTTGGCGCGGCACTGGTTGACGGCAGGTGATCAGCCGATTGAGCGGATTGCCGAGCGGTTGGGGTATCGGCAGCCGAGTAATTTCATTCGGGCGTTTCGTAAGCAGTTCGGGATTACGCCCAAGCAGTTTCGCCTCTGTGATGTATCTGGTCGGCCAGTAGGTCGCCTTCGTCGGAACGCCGCCCGGACCAAGCTCGCTCCTTGATCAACGATTTTGCAACCAGCTCAAAAAACCACCTTTCTTGACCGCCACCGGTTTGGCCATCAACGCCATCCGGCTGTTCTGCTGCCGCACCGCTTGCAGCTTGTTCAACGCCCGGTCGACTTCGCGGCGTTGCTCCATGCAACTGCGGGTCAGGGACTTGTCGAGGCGGTAGATGATGCTTGAGGTCATGGCGGTGAACCGTGCCTGGGACGGCGTGTCGGCAAGAATGCTCTGTTCGCCCATGACTTCACTCGGCCCCATGCGTCCGGCTTCGATCTGCGTGCTGCCGTCGGGGACAGTGGCGCTGACCACGCCGGTGGCGATGACGAACAAACTGTCCGGCACTTCCTCCAGATCCAGCACCACTTCACCAGCCGCGTATTGCTGTGCCACCATGTTCCGGGCCAGGCGATCACGTTCCTCGGCGCTCAGGGAACGGAAGATTTTCACTTCATCGAGCAAGGCCCGTGCGCGGGTCGACGGCTCGATCACGCCATCGGGCTGCCGGGAAATGCCTGCTGCTTCGAGGTGCCGATGGGCCAGGTCGAACAGTTGATTGCGCACTTCGCCCTTTTTGCCCAGTTCGGCGATGAAGCCGCTGGCCACGTATTCGGACATGGTTTCGCCGGTCTCCTTGAGCACGGCTTTGGGCGGTGGGTTGAGCAGCAGACTGCTGCTGCCCTGAAGGGTGCGGTCCAGGGCATCGAGTACCCGACGCGGACGGATATGGTTGGGCACCTGAATGCTGATCGACACGCCGTGCAGGTTGGTCGGGCGGCTGAGGTTGACGATCTTCGCCTTGGCCGCCACCGAGTTCGGCACCACAGCGGTGCTGCCGGCATTGGTCAGCAGGTGGGTGGCGCGCCAGTCGATGTCCAGCACCTTGCCTTCAACACCGTCGATGCAAACCCAGTCATCGACCTGATACGGCTTGGTGGTGTTGAGCACGATACCGGAGAACACGTCGCTCAAAGTGCTCTGCAATGCCAGACCCACCACGATGGCGACGACGCCAGAGGTCGCCAGCAAACCTTTCACTGGCAGCTCCAGCACGTAGCCGGCGGCGGCGACGACGGCAACCAGGAACACCACAGCGCCGATGACATCCTGCAACAGCCGGCCGCTGTGGCCGATGCGTCGCATCAGGACCAGACCGATCACTTCGGTCAGCACCCGCGCGGCGTACAACCACCACAGAATTCCCAGCGCCGTAGCCCCGAGCTGCGCCACGGGATCATCGGCAAACAATGGCGCGTGCAACGGGCTGACGCCGGCGTTGATGATCACCGCGCTGAACAGCACAAACAGCGCAAGACGCACACCGACCCGGCTGACGCGATGCTTGAAAGGCGCAAGGTGCCAGAGCAGGGCGTCGATGGCCAGCAGCAGGGCGCTCAGGGACAGGAGATGACTGAGAAGGAAGGACATGTGGGAGCTCCGGCAGAAATGAGGTAGCCGAGATGCAGGCCGCTTTTGTGGCGAGGGAGCTTTTCTGTGGGAGCGAGCTTGCTCGCGATTGCGGTCTAACATTCAATGAAGATGTCGACTGAAAATCCGCATCGCGAGCAGGCTCGCTCCTACAGAAAAGCCCCTCACCACACCGCAAGTGTGTGGCAAAGGGCAAGGTCTCAGTTCAAGTGAACCTTGAGCTCCAGCGCAGCCTGGCGTACCGCTGCCTTCACTTCGGGAATCTGGCTTAACGGGTTGAGCAGGCCGAAGTCGTGGATCATGCCGTTGTAGCGGACCGAGGTCACTGGCACGCCCGCCGCATCGAGGTGGCGGGCATAACCTTCGCCTTCGTCACGCAGCACGTCGAATTCGGCGGTCTGCACCAATGCGGGCGGCAAGCCTTTGAGCTGTTCGGTACTGGCGTTGAGTGGCGAGGCATGAATCTGCGCGCGTTCGCCGGCGTCGGTGGTGTAGTTGTCCCAGAACCACTTCATCATGTTTTGCGTCAGGAAGTGGCCTTCGGCAAATTGCTGGTACGACGCGGTATCGAACTGTGCGTTGGTCACCGGCCACATCAGTAGTTGAAAACGCAGGGCCGGGACTTTTTGCTCCTTGGCCATCAAGGCCACGACTGCCGCCATGTTGCCGCCGACGCTGTTGCCGGCCACTGCCAGACGTTGACCGTCGACGCCGATCTCTTTGCCATGCTCGGCCACCCAGCGCGTCGCGGCGTAGGCCTGGTTGATCGCGGTCGGGTATTGCGCTTGCGGCGACGGTGTGTAGTCGACGTACACCGCGACCGCGCCGGAGCCCACCACGAGGTCACGAATCAGGCGTTGGTGAGTCGGGAAATCCCCCAGCACCCAACCGCCACCATGGAAGAACATGAACACCGGCAATTCACCTTTGACCTTGGCCGGGCGCACCACTTTGAGGTTGATCGTCTGCCCGTCAACCTTGATCGCCTTGTCGCTGACTTCCACACCGGACAGGTCAACCTTCACCGACGCCTGGGCACCGGTCAGCACCGCACGGGCGTCTTTCGGGCTCAGTTGTTCAAGCGGTTTGCCACCACCGGCGGCGAGGGCTTCGAGGAAGGCCTGGGTGTTGTGTTCGACACCCGGGCTGCCCGCGGCAAACGCGTTGCCGACGGCAAGGGCGAGGAGGGATGCGGTCAGGGTTTTCTGGACGAGGTTCATGGGTAAATCCTTTTTAACCGATGGCGTTGAGTGTCTTGAGATGAGGTCGCTGCCGGCTCTGTGATTCAGGCTTCAGCAACACCGTGAACACAGATTAATAGGGTGCCTGGAAGCGAAAAAGCGGCTATAAAGTGTTTAACTGTCAACCGGGAAGTGACAATGAACCCCTTCGAAGATATGCGTATTTTTTGCCAGGTGATGGACTCCGGCAGTTTCACGGCGGCCGCCGATCAACTGGGCCTGTCCAAGCAGTTTGTCAGCCGCCGCTTGATGCAACTCGAAGAGCGCTTGGGTGTGCGCTTGCTCAATCGCTCGACCCGGCGACTGGATGTCACGCCGCTGGGGCAAAGCTATTACGAGTCAGCCTTGCGCCTGCTCAGCGAAGTCGAACAAGTGGAGCAGGGCATCGCCGGCCAGACCACCGAACCACGGGGGACCATTCGTGTGAGTGCGCCGCTGTCGTTCGCACTGGCGCATCTGGGGTGCCTGTTGCCGGTGTTTTTGCAGCGCTATCGCGACGTGACGGTGGAGATGGATTTGAGTGACCGCCCTGTGGATTTGCTCGGTGAAGGTTACGACCTGGCATTGCGCATTGGCACATTGGAAGACTCGACGCTGATCGCCCGACGCATTGCCTCCATTGCACGGGTGTACTGCGCAAGCCCCGCGTACCTGGTCGAACGCGGCACACCGCTCAAGCCTGAAGATTTGCACGGACACGACTGCCTGCCGTACGGCCATGGTCGTCAGGTGCAATGGCGTTTTGCGGGGCAGGGCAAGCCATTGAGCGTCAATGTCAGCGGGCGGATGCGGGTCAACAACGGTGAACTGCTCAAGGACGCAGCGATCGCCGGGCTGGGGATCACCTATTTGCCGACGTTCATTGTCGGTTCGGCGCTGAAGGATGGAAGGCTGGTGGAAGTGCTGGAGGATTTCAGGCCGGAGCCGCTGACGTTGTCTGCGGTCTATCCGCAACATCGGCAGAGTTCGCGGCCGGTGCAGGCGCTGGTTGAATTTTTGCGCGAACGGCTGGATCGGGTTGAGGGTGGGTTGTAGAAACGCGGAGTACCCGACTCAAACGAACCTGTGGGAGCAAGCTCGCTCCCACAGGGTTTGTGTTGTATGGGGTCAGCGGGGATCAGGTCCTCTTGTCATCGCCGGGCTCGGCATGGGCGCCACGATCATCGCCGGGCTGGGCATGAACGCCACGGTCATCACCGGGTTCGCCATTGGCATGGACACCACGGTCATCGCCGGGTTCGCCATTGGCATGGACGCCACGGTCATCGCCGGGCTCGCCATTGGCATGGACGCCACGGTCATCCCCAGGCTCATCATGGGTGCCGCTGCGTCCTGAGGACGAGGCCGTTCCGGAGTGGCTCGAACCGCTGTTGGCACTGCCATGACCGCTGTTGCTGCCATGGTCGCCGCTATGGCCGCTGCCACCACTACCGCCGCCACTTCCGCCACTTCCACCGCCGCCGCCACTACCGCCACCGCCGCCACTACCGCCGCCACCGCCACTACCGCCGCCACCACCACTACCGCCACTTCCGCCACCGCCACCGCCACTACCCCCTTCCTTGGCCTGAGCACTGGATACCCCGGACAGGCTGTCCGGAATCAATACGGTAGACGCCGACAGAACCGCGCCAATAGCTACTGCCAGTAAAAGCTTATTGATGAGCATGTCGTTCTCCGTCTTCTAATTCAGATTGGAACGTGGATGAACATTGCAATGTGCTGCTTTTTTCCCATGGGAACTTGTTAAACACCTCGACGGACTGGTTTATTCAATGGGAGGTTGAAAAGATGCAACGGGCAGCGCGGCCCTGCTCCATAAGGTCAGTGAATGCTCGAGGCCAGTTCAAAAATCGGGATGTACATCAGGATCACGATCACCCCGATCAACAGGCCGATGAAGGTCATGAGCAGAGGTTCGAACAGCCGCACGAACCATTCGATCCAGCGGCCGATTTCTTCGTCGTAGAAGTCGGCGCTGCGCTCCATCATTTGTCCGAGGTTGCCGGACTGTTCGCCGGCGCGCAGCAGGCGCAGGGATACCGGAGTCACCAGGTGATTGAGTTCCAGCGCGGTAGAAAGCGATTGCCCTTCGCGCACCCGGTCGCAGGCCTGGTCCAGGCGCGCGCGGGAGGCGATGCTGAGCAAGCCACGGACCATGCCCATGGCGGTGACCAGGGGAATGCCGCCTTGCAGCAGTATGCCTAGCGAACGGTAGAAGCGCGCCAGTTCATACATGAAGATGCGCTGGTGCACCGCGGGGAGTTTTTCGATCAGGCGGTCCAGCCCCCGACGAAAGGCCGGTTGGCGCTGGAGCAGGGCGAGAGCGACGATGATGGCCAGCAAGCCACCAAAGAATTCGCCCTGGTGGGTGTGCAGGAACATGCCGCTGCTCATCAGGATTTGCGACATCCACGGCAGGTTCGACCCCAGCCCTTCGAATACCAGGCTGAAGCGCGGTACGACGTAGCCCATCAAAAACAACACCACGCCACCGCCCACCACCAGCAACAGCATGGGGTAGATCGATGCGCTGACGATCTTCTGGCGAACCTCGTCCATGCGCTGGCGATAGCTGACATACCGGCCCAGGGCATCGCCCACGGCGCCGGTCTTCTCACTGGACTGCACCAGCGCCACGTACAAAGGCGGGAAAACGGCCGACATCTGGCTCAGGGCCTGGGAAAACGATTTGCCCTCGTACAGCAAGCRCACCAGCTCGCTCAGGGTCTTGCGGGCTTGTGGCGCGTTTTCCTTTTCAGCCAGGCTTTCCAGCGCATCGATCAACGGCAGGCCGGCGTTGAGCAATGTGGTCAGTTCCTGGCTGAACAATACCAGGTTGAAGGTCTCGCGCTTGTGCAGGCGCAAGGCCCGCCAATGTCGCTCGGCGTGCAGGCTGACGACTCGCAGGCCCTGGTCTTCGGCGATGCGCCTGGCTTCGCTGTGCCCCGGCGCCTCGACGGTCATTGAGACGACACCGGCCTTGCCGACGGCTTTGAGATGAAAGCGCATGGTCGCCATTCCCGTCAGTTCCAGTTGGTGACTTCGGCGTTCTCGCCTTCGCCGCCGGGCTGTCCGTCCTTACCCAGGGACAACAGGTCGTACTCGCTGTTTTCACCGGGATAGCGATAGCTGTAGTTGTGGCCCCAGGGGTCTTGCGGGATTTTTTTCTGCAGGTACGGGCCGGTCCAGCGCGGTTCGTCGGCAGGGGCGGTGACCAGCGCCTGCAAGCCCTGTTCGGTCGACGGGTAGTGGCCGACCTCCAGGCGGTAAAGGTCCAGGGCTTTGCTCAAACCTTCTATTTGCGCCCTGGCCACTTTCACTTCGGAGCGACCCAGTTGGGCGAAATACTTCGGCGCCACGATGCCGGCCAACAGTCCCAGCACCACCAGCACCACCAACAGTTCGAGCAGGGTGAACCCAATTTGGGGGCGCCGGGCATAACGCAGTCGCTGATGCATGATGACCTCCCTCAGTCGACAGCAGAGTCTCTATACAGGCGCATGCAATTGCCATGCACATGACTGGACATCCGTCTGCACCCCCTGTGCTACGGGCCTTTTCACTTACGGCACAGTGCTTGCGTATGGCTATTTTACTACCGGCCATTGGGGCAATACCCCCATTTTTCGGGGCCGGGCAGGGGAGGCAAAACAATGAAAGCCATCACCGCAGGATTGCTCGGATTACTCGCGCTCGCCAGTGCCGCACAGGCTGATGTGTTCGTTTCCCTGGACGCCAAGGGCAACTATGTCCTGTCCAATGTCCATCGCCCCGGACGCCACTATGAACGGGTGATCCATGAGCCTGATGCGACGGTGGTCAGCCTCGACCAGCAACCGCAGATGATCGCCGCGCAACCCTACGCCGAGCTGGTGTTGGCGGCGGCCACGGCCAACGAACTACCGGCGGCGCTGCTGCATGCAGTGATCAAGACTGAGTCCGGCTACAACGCCCGTGCTACCTCACCCAAGGGCGCTCGCGGACTGATGCAGTTGATGCCCGCCCTCGCCCGCGAAATGGGGGTGACCAACGCCTACGACCCCAAGGCCAACATCCAGGGCGGCGCCCGCTATCTCAAGAGCCTGATGACGATGTTCGACAACGATATCCGCCTCGCCGTGGCGGCCTATCACGCCGGCCCGCAAGCGGTGATCAGCCGGGGCAACAGGATCCCGCCGTTCGCCACAACCCAGCGTTATGTGCCCAACGTGCTGAACCACTATCGGCTTTTACAGGGGTTGTCCGCGGATGCGCCGCTGTGATCGAGACCCAGAGGGTGGTTTTCCCCAATAGTGGGGAGTGGTGGTCCCGGCGAGGAAATGGGGGTTCGGGTGGGGAATATCCCCCGTTTATCAAATCGTGAATGTATCCAGCTGATTAATAAGGTGATTTTTTATGGCATGCGGATTGCTGCGGACAACTTGTCGAGAGGTGTTCCCTGATAACCCGCAATGAGGCCCGAGTTCATGATCGGCATATCCCACGCTCCGTCCCTGATTGATTTGCTTACCCCCCTGTGGGAGCAAGCTCGCTTCCACAAGGGTCGGGCAAGACAGGAACAGATCGGTAGAGAGGAGTGTTGTTATGGACAGGACCACCACAATCGCTGGCAGCGCGGTGATGCTCGGGATGGCCTTGATCGGGTTCGGGGTATGGCGGACTGCGCCCCCGACTGCGCTCAACGAAATCACCTTGCCCGACACCTGGAGCGCCCGGACGCTGGAACGTGACGGGATTTCGGTGGCCCTGGATGTAAAGCCCCTGGCCAAGGACGGCGTACTGCGTGAGGGCGGCATTGCCGACGTGCAATTTCGAGTGTCGGACAAAGCCTCCGGTCAACCCTTGTCTGGCGTCGCGCCGGGTGTTCGGGTCATTCCCGGCGATACCCACTGAGAGGAAGCTGACATGAACCGATACGCGCATCGCAGTCTGCTGACGTTCGGCCTGTTGGCCTTCGGTATCGGCCAGGCGCTGGCTCACTTGGCGGACGAGCACACCGGGCACGACATGGCGGCCAAAAAGGCCAACCCGGAGACCGCCCGGATCAAGTTTGCCGACGTGACCCTGCTGGACCAGGACGGCAAGGTCGTCAGCCTGGAAAAAGACCTGGTGAGCAACAAGATCGTGGTCATGGGCTTCATCTACACCAGCTGCACCACGGTCTGCCCGGTGGTGTCCTCGATCATGGGCAAGGTGCAGAAACAGTTGGGCGCGCGGGTCGGCACCGAGGTACAACTGGTGTCGATCAGCATCGACCCGCAGCGTGATGATCCCCAACGCCTGAACGACTACGCCCGCACCTTCCAGCAGGGGCCGGGCTGGAGCTGGCTGACCGGCTCGCCGCAGTCGGTCACTGCCACCCTCATGGGCCTGGGCGCTTACAGCGGTGACATCGAGAACCACTCGCCGCTGATTCTGGTGGGGGACGGCAACAACCGTTTCTGGACCCGCTACTACGGTTTCACCGACCCGACGGAGCTGGCCCGGGCCGTCGAGAAGCTCAGTGGTGAACGCAACGTCCACGCCAAGCACACCGCCATCGCCATGGAGCATCAGCCATGAGCGGCATCACCTTTATCTCCCTTACCAGTGATCCGCTGCGGGACACCCCGGCGGTACTCAAGGCTTACACCTTGAAACAGGGCGTCGATGAGCCCCACTGGTTTTTTCTTACCGGCGACAAGGCGCAAATGGACCTTGTCTTGGGTCGTATCGGCCAGATCGTGCCGGCCCCCGAGCAACACTCCACCCAGTCGATCGTCGGTGACGTGGCGAACAAGCGCTGGAGCAAAATCCGTCCCGATGCTCCGGCAGCCGCCATTGTCCAGCGCTTGCAGTGGCTGACAATGCCCGTGGCCGGTCGCTGAGCCACGGCCATGAATACTGCCCTCGTCCTTGGCCTGCTGCTCTTGGGCAGCATCGCGCTCAGTGCCCAGGCGCTGCCGCTGAGTCTCAGCGAAAGTGCCGGCAAGCGGTTGTACCGCGAAGGCGTGTCCGCCAGCAGCGAACCGATCATGGCCTGGGGCGGCGCATCGAACAGGGTGCTGCCGGCCAAGCGCCTGGCCGAAGACCGCGATCCGGGCCTGACTCCCGACAGTCTGTACCTGGGTACGTTGTTGCCGGCCTCCGGGCCATTGAGCGAGGAGGGTGCCACGGTGGCGGCGGTGCTTAACGGCTGCGTGGCGCGTATCAACGCGGCGGGCGGCATTCATGGCCGGCAGTTGCGCCTGACCATCCTCGACCCCGGCGCCGACCGCGTCAGTGCCGAAAAGGCGCTGGACCGGTTGATCGATGAAGAACAGGTATTTGCCCTGATTGCACCGCTGGCGCCGGCATTGGATGTGGACCTCGCCGTACGTCTGGAGCGGGCCGGCATCCCTCTGATCGGGCCGCTGTCCTTGCAGGGCACGCCCCACACCAGCCGGCAGATATTCGAACCGCTGCCGGGGCTTCGCGAGCAATTGATCGCCCTGGCCGACTACGCCGGTGCCAGCCTGCGGGTTCTGCAGGGGCCGACGCTGATCGCCTATCCGGACGACTCCGGCCAACGGCTGGCGGCGCAGGAACTCAGCCAGTACTTGCAGGGGCACGCCTGGCAAAAGGTGCGTCTGCAAGCCTACGACCCGACCAGGGATGATTTGCCCTTGGGCTCGCGCTCGGTGTTTTACCTGGGCAGCAGCAGCGGCTTCAGTCTACTGGCCGAGCGCTTGCAAACGGCGGGGCAGGTACCTTACCTGTTCGCCGCCTCGAACCAGGTGGCGGGCAATCTGATGCAGGTGCCCGACGGATTTTCCCGGCGGGTGTTCCTGGCCTATCCGTTCGTGCCCAGCGACTGGACCCTGGCCGGGCGCCTGGCCTTGACCCGGTTACGCGAACAGCAGGGTCTCGGCGGCCAGCACGCGGTGCTGCAAGTGGGCGCGTTCAGCTCGATGATGCTGCTCAGCGAAGGCATGAAGCAGGCCGGTCGGGATGCCAGCCGCGAGAAACTGGTCAGTGCCCTGGAAGGCCTGCATGACTTCGATACCGGGCTGACGCCACTGATCAGCTTTGGTCCTGGCCGGCGCCAGGGATTGAGCGGTGCCCATATCGTCACGGTGGATCTGCCGGGCCAGCGTTTCTATCTGGTCGCCCCCTATAAACCCGTTGCTGCAACGCCCTGACCGGAGGCCGATCATGAAACTCAACACTTTGCAGGTCCCGCTGCCGTTGTGGGTGCCCGGTGCAGACACTTCCACTGTCGAAGCCGCGCGGCTACGCTTAACCGGGACGAAGTCATTGGCGCCATTGCGCTTGCGCAATCGAATCGAGCGAATTGACGATGAATAGGGGTTTTCCCCAACGTTGGGGAAAAAACGACAATACCAATCCGGTCGCTTTCCCCGTTTTTGGGGGATGGAATGACTGTACAAGAAGGCATTGTTTTTAAATTCAAGGACATGAAGACCTGAAAATACCGGCGCCCAGCCTGGCGTGAAGTGTGCATAAGCCCTGTCAAGGCGTGCACTCAGCCAGGTTCAAACCCGGACCTGAGGTTTCAAGGAGTCCACCTTGTTAAACAAAGTACTGGTTGTTGATGACGAACAGTTGCTGGCGGAAAACCTCCAGGGTTACCTGCAGGCGCAAGCGCTGGAAGTCCGGATTGCCCACGACGGTGCGCAAGGAATCGCTGAAGCCGACGATTTCGCACCCGATGTGATGGTGTTCGATTACCGCTTGCCCGATATGGAAGGCTTTCAGGTGCTCGATGTCGTCCGCCAGAACAGGATTTGTCATTTTGTGCTGATCACAGGGCATCCCACCGCAGAAGTCTGCGAGCGGGCCCGGCAAATGGGAGTCAGCCATATCCTGTTCAAACCCTTTCCATTGGCGGAGTTGGCCCGTGCAGTGCTTGATCTTCTGGGCCGGCGGCGCGACCCCAAATCGGGTGTGAGCACTTGCGAAGGGTTCGTCGAACGACGCCAGAGCAAGACCGAAAGTTTCCCGCTGCAGTTGTACGATGGTAGTTGGGTGCTTGCAGATCGCCGAAAAAACACATCGGCCTCCATGGCACCGGACGACGAACAATTGCTCACCGGGGAGTAGTGGCGCGACAGGACGTTCCGGCCCCCGCCGAAATGGCTCGCCGCGCCGACAGGGCTCAAAGCCCCGGGCGTTGGAGAGCAAGCCATGGACCGTCTATCCCTTGCAATAGAACCGGCGCAACCGGAATGTGTACCGACTCGCTTCACCAGTGAACAACTGGCCCAGGCCCGGGCCCTGGCGACCAGTTCCGGCGAGCGGATGCTCGATGCCCTCGCAGCGTCGAGTGAGCTGGCTCCCATGCCCTTCATCCAGTGCCTGGGCGTCACCTTGCACTATCCGGTGCTCGACACCGACAGCCTGTTCAAATCCACGCCGGTGTTCGACCGGGTGACCCTGGCCCAATGCCTCAAGCGCGAATTCATCCTGCTGCGTCATAACGATGCGGTCATCGGTGCGTTCGCCGACCCCTTCGACAGTGCGCGCCTGGCCTGGATCGATGAATGCCTGCAAGGCGCGCCGCTGTACCTGGTGCATGCCGATGACCTGAAGGCCTATCTGGCGCGTCACGAAGAAAGCTTCCATGCGGTGGAGTCGCTCAACGCCCAGAGCGACGCCGGCGCCGAGATCGATAACCTGCAAAGCCTGTCCCTGACCAGCATCAGCGAAGATTCCAGCGTGGTGGTCAAACTGGTCAACTCGACCCTGTACGACGCGCTGAAAATGCACGCCAGCGACATCCACCTCGGCACCACCGGCAGCGGTCTGGTCATCAAGTACCGGATCGACGGCGTGCTCAACAACATCAGCAAGATCCAGGGCAGCGAGTTCGCCGAGCAGGTGATTTCCCGGGTCAAGATCATGGCCGAACTGGACATCGGCGAAAAACGCGTGCCTCAGGATGGTCGCTTCAAGATCGGCATCAGAGGCCGGCAGATCGACTTCCGGGTGTCGATCATGCCGAGCATTTTCGGCGAAGACGCGGTGCTGCGGGTGCTCGACAAACAGGACCTCGCCGACAAGGTCTGTGGCGTGCAATTGCAGGCCCTGGGCTTTGAAGAAGAAACCCTGCGCCAGCTGCGCCGGCTGGCCGCCGAACCCTATGGCATGGTGCTGGTGACCGGGCCTACCGGTAGCGGCAAGACCACCACCCTGTACGCGATGATCACCGAGATCAACCACGGCGTGGACAAGATCATCACCATCGAAGACCCGGTGGAGTATCAACTGCCGGGCGTGCTGCAAATCCCCGTCAACGAGAAGAAAGGCCTGACGTTCGCCCGGGGCCTGCGCTCGATCCTGCGCCATGACCCGGACAAGATCATGGTCGGTGAAATCCGTGACCCGGACACCGCACAGATCGCCGTGCAATCGGCGCTCACCGGTCACCTGGTGTTCACCACCATTCACGCCAACAACGTGTTCGACGTGATCGGCCGTTTCACCCAGATGGAAATCGACCCCTACAGCCTGGTCTCGGCACTCAATGCCGTGTTGGCCCAGCGGTTGATCCGCCTGGTCTGCACCAGTTGCAGCAGTCCTTACAGCCCGACAGAAGAAGAGCTGGAGGTCTCGGGGCTTGATCGGCACAAGGTCGCTCATTACCGGTTCGTCCACGGCAAGGGCTGCGGGCATTGCCGGGGCACCGGTTATCGCGGGCGTAGCGCGATTGCCGAGCTGCTGCACCTGGACGACGAACTGCGGCAAATGATCGTCGAGCGCCAACCTATTTCGAAAATCAAGGCCCATGCCTGCAAACGTGGCTTGCGCCTGTTGCGCGAGTCGGCGCTGGAGATGGTGGAACAAGGCCGGACCACTCTCGAGGAGATCAATCGTGTCACTTTTGTCTCGTGAGCAATTCGTCGCCGTGCTTGGCGCCAGCGGTGTTGGTCTGGGACAACGGCAAGGCAGTGCAACCCGTTGGCTGGGCAGCGTCGGTTACATCGACGAAGGCTTCCAGGCCTGGACGGTGGCTCTGGACACCCTCGACCATTTGCTGGCCGATCACACCGTTGCCAGGGCGGAACTGACCGTGGTGATCTCCGGGCACTTCAGCCGCTATTGCCTGGTGCCCTGGAGTGAGCAGATCAGCAGCCCGGCCGAATTGCTCGGCTTCGCCCAACTGTGTTTCGAAGACCTCTACGGTGCCCCGACGCAACCCTGGAGCCTGGTGCTCTCGCCTGAGCCCGCCGGTTACGACCGCATCGCCACCGCGCTGCCCCAGGACTTGCTCGAACGCCTGCGCACCCTGGTCAGCGCGCGCGGATTGCGCCTGCGTTCGGTGCAGCCGTACCTGATGGCGGCGTTCAACCATTTCGATAAAAGCTTTGATGCCGGGGACTTCCTGTTCGTGGTCGCCGAACCGGTACGCAGCGTTTTGCTGCTGGCCCGGGAAGGGCGCTGGGCCTCGGTGCGTTCGGTGGGCAGCAGCGACAGTGATGCCGCGCTGACTGCGTTGATCGGCCGTGAAAACCAGTTGCAGGCTTGCTCGAGCGAACGACCTTTGAATGTCTACCTGCATGCACCGGCGCGCATTGATTCGCCTCCCGACGTGCCCGGTGTGCATCTGCGCAACCTCGAAGAAGACCGGACAGCCGTTCGCGATTGCCTGTACGTCATGTCTCGGGCGGTGGCCTGACATGCGCCCCCTGATGCTCGACTTTCAGCCGCGCCGTCGCGCAGGTCCCTTGGGCTGGAGCCTGCTGGCGGGTGGCATGGTGCTGACACTCACGTGCATTCTGGTGCAACAGCACCTGAGCAACGAGGCCGAACAACAGCAAGGCCACCTGCAAACCACGCAGCGGGTGCTCACCGGCGATACCGGCAGCAAGCTCAGCCTGACCCCGGCGCAAATCCGCGAGCAGGCGCAGAACCTGGCCGAAATGCGCAAGGTCTCCCAGCAGTTGCGCCGTCCCTGGGAACGTTTGTTCGCCACCCTCGAAGCCATGCCGCGGGACAACATTGCCCTGCTGACCCTGACCCCGGACGCCCGCAAAGGCCAGGTGCGGATCAGCGCCGAGGCGCTGGACCTGGAGGCCATGCTCGATTTCCACCGCCGTCTCGAAGCCAGCGACGAGTTGTCCGACGTGTCGCTGCTGAGCCACGAAATTGTCGCCAACGTGCCGGAACACCCGGTGCAGTTCAACCTGTCGGCTACCTGGGAGATCGGCGATGCAAATCCATAAATTGATCGTCCACGAATACCTGCAAGGCCTGGGCGTTCCGGGGCTGGCAGGGTTGGCCATGCTGGTACTGGCGCTGAGCTATGGCCTGGTCGGGTTGCTGCCGGACTGGGAGTCGCTGCAAAGCCTCAGCCAGCAGACTCGCGAGGCTACCGAGTATCTGGCCAAGGTCGAAGACGGCACCGTGGCTGCGCCGGTGGTGCCGCAGCGCCAGCTCGACGATTTCCGCAGCAAGTTGCCGTCCCAGCCTCAGGCCACCGTGGCCATCGACAAGATCTACGCCCTGGCTGCTCAGGAGCGCATCACCTTGTCCCGGGGTGAATACTCTCTGGGCGTGGACCCCAAGACACACCTGGCCCGTTATCAGATTCTGCTGCCGGTACGTGGCAGCTATCCGCAACTGCGGCGCTTCCTGCACGCCTTGCTCGGCCAGTTGCCGGCGGTGGTACTGGAGGATGTGGAGTTTCAGCGCAAGAAAATCGCCGATACCGAACTGACCGGGCGGATCCGCATGACCCTTTACCTGTCGAGGTCATGATGAATACCAAGCGAGTGGTGGGTTGGGTCGCGTTCTTCGCTGTAGCGGCAGCGCTGGCCTGGTTCCCCGAATTCTTAAAACAGGCTGACGACAGTGACCCTGTGGTGGCCACCGTAGCCACGCCAGCCAAGGGCAATGCCCCAGGCGCATCGTCGGCTGCATCGAGCGCCGCGGCGCAAGCGCCGATCAAGGACCTGAGCCCGGCAGGCGATTTGTTCGCCGCCCGCAGCTGGAAAGCGGCGGCGGTCCCGGGCACCGTCACTGAACAACCGGTCGTCGCGGCGCCGGTGGTGCAAGTCCCCACTGCACCGCCGTTGCCCTTCCAGTTTGTCGGCAGGCTGGATGACCGTTCCGATCTGCAGGTGTTTTTGCAGAACGGCGAAAAAATATACGTCGTGCGCAAAGGGGATGTCATCGACGAAACCTGGCGGATCGAGCGGATTTCCGATGAGGAACTGAGCCTGGTCTACCTACCTCTGCATTTAGTGCAGACCTTGTCTGTGGGGAGTACGGAATGAACAAATCCCGTTTGCTGATGAGCCTGTGTCTCTGTGCAGGGCTGGCCGCGTGCAGTTCGGCGCAGATCGCCAGGGACGAAGCTTCCGCCCTGATGGAATCCGGCCAGTACGAAGCCGGTCTGGCCCGCATCGAACAGGGATTGCGTGAAAACCCTCGCGATACCGATTTGCACATGGCCCTTAACAGCGGTCGGGCCCGCGCCGTGACGGCGCTGCTGACCCAGGCAGACATGGACCGGGCCCAGCGTAATTTCGCCGGGGCCCGCATGACTTACAGCCGGGTCTTGAACATTGAACCGAACAACCGCCGTGCCCAGGATTCCCTGCGTCAGCTCGACTACCTGCGCAGCATGGACGAGAAACTCGAACTGGCCCGTAGCGACCTGCGTCGCGGTGACATCTACGGTGCCGACCGCCAAGTCAAACAGATTCTCGAACTGGACCCGAAGAACGACGGCGCCCTGGAACTGCAAGACAGCATCCGCCTGGTGCAGAGCCGCAACGTGGTGCCGTACCCGCAGTTGCGTACACGCCTGGACCGGCCGGTGACCCTGGAATTTCGCGACGCCAACCTGAAAACCATTTTCGAAGTGCTGTCCCAGGTCGCCGGCCTGAACTTCATCTTCGACAAGGACCTGCGCCCGGACATGAAAGCCACCATCTTCGTCCGTGAGGTGCGTATCGAAGACGCCGTGGAACTGTTGCTGCAACAGAACCAGTTGCATCAGAAAGTGGTGAATGAAAACACCTTGCTGATCTACCCGGACTCACCACAGAAGCTCAAGGACTATCAGGAGCTGGTGATGCGCACCTTCTACCTGACCAGCATCGATGCCAACACGGCGCTGAACATGATCAAGACCATGCTCAAGACCCGCGACGTGTTCGTTGACGAGCGCCTCAATACCCTGACCATGCGCGATACCGGTGACGCGGTGCGCATGGCGGAAAAGCTCCTGCAATCGCAGGACCAGTCCAACCCGGAAGTGGTGCTGGAAGTGGAAGTGATGGAAGTCGCCCGCCAACGCATTCTCGACCTTGGCCTGCAATGGCCCAACACCTTCGGTGTGATCAACAGCGACGGCTCGCCAGTGACCATTCTCGATCAGCTCAAGGGCATCAATTCCGGCCGGATTACCATCTCGCCATCGCCGCAGGCCCAGATCAACGCCCAGGACAAAGACGTCAACACCCTGGCCAGCCCGGTGATCCGGGTGAGTAACCGCGAACAGGCGCGTATCCACATCGGTCAGCGTGTGCCAATCATCAGCGCCACCTCGGTGCCTTCGACCCAGGGTCCGGTGATCACCGAAAGCGTGACCTACCTCGACGTCGGTCTCAAGCTCGAAGTGCAGCCCATCGTGCACCTGAACAACGAAGTGGCGATCAAGATCGCGCTGGAAGTCAGTAACGCCACGCCGCTGACGCCGACCGCTCAGGGCACCATTCCGGTCCAGGTCGATACCCGCAACGCCCAGACCACCTTGCGTCTGCATGACGGCGAAACCCAGATCCTCGCCGGGCTGGTGCGCAACGACCACGGCGCCACCGGCAACAAGATCCCGGGCCTGGGCGACATTCCCGGCCTGGGTCGCCTGTTCGGCAGCAACAAGGACGACGTCAGCAAGTCCGAACTGGTGCTGTCGATCACCCCGCGGATCGTGCGCAACCTGCCGTACCAGAGCCCGTCCGACATGGAATTCCCGACCGGTACCGAAACCAGCATGCACATCCAGGCACCGGACCGCTCGATGAGCAGCACGACGGTTCAGACCGGCCCCATGAGCGCACCGATCGCCACCACCGTTACTGTTGGGAAGCCTTGATCATGAACGCCTCACAACGCGGTTTCAGCCTGATCGAAGTCGTGGTGACGCTCGCCCTGGTCAGCCTGCTGGCCGGCATGGCCGCACCGCTGACCGAGACGGTGGTACGCCGGGGCAAAGAGCAGGAACTGCGGACCGCGCTGTACCAGATCCGCGATGGCATCGATGCCTACAAACGCGCCTTCGACGCCGGCTACATCGAGAAGTCGCTCGACAGCAACGGCTACCCGCCGAACCTGAATGTGCTGGTCGATGGTGTGCGTGACGTGCGCAGCGCCAAGGGTGCCAAGTTCTATTTCCTGCGGCGCATCCCCCGTGACCCGCTGGCAACCGTCAAGCGTGATGACGGAGGTGGCTGGGGCCTGCGTTCCTATGACAGTTCCGCTGAGAGCCCGCGGGAGGGCCAGGACGTCTATGACGTTTACTCCAAGGCCCGGGGCAAGGGTCTCAACGGCATCGCCTACCGAGAGTGGTGAGCCTATGCGTCGGCAAAAGGGTTTTACCCTCATTGAACTGATGGTGGTCATGGCAATCATCGCGACCCTGATGACGATCGCCTTGCCACGCTACTTCAACAGCCTGGAGGCCTCCAAAGAGACCACCTTGCACCAGAGCCTGTCGTCCATGCGCGAGGCGCTGGATCACTACTATGGAGACACCGGGCGTTATCCGGACTCCATCGAACAGCTGGTCGAACTGCGCTACCTGCGAAGCCAGCCGCTGGACCCGATTTCCGAGCGCAAGGACACCTGGGTCATAGTCGCGCCACCGGATGGCGTGGCGGGCGGGGTGGCCGATATCAAGAGTGGGGCCGGCGGGAGGGCGCGAGATGGCAGCCTTTATTCCGAGTGGTAAGCCATCGGGTCAGGATGGCTTTACCTACCTGGGTGTGCTGTTTCTGATCGTCGTGATGGGCCTGGGCCTGGCCAGTGCCGGCGAATTGTGGGCCACCGCTGCGCGCCGCGATCGCGAAAACCAGTTGCTCTGGGCCGGTACGCAATATGCCCAGGCGCTGCGCAGCTATTACCGCAGTTCGCCCGGTGTGGCCCAGTACCCGAAAGAGCTGGCGGACCTGTTGCAGGACGAGCGTTTCCCGACGGCCAGGCACCATATCCGGCGGTTGTACCCGGAGCCGATGACAGGTGGCGAATGGGAGCTGATACGCGGTATCGACGGACGGATCAGCGGTGTGTACTGCCCGTCCACAGAGAAGCCGCTCAAGCAGGTGAATTTTCCCAGCGAGTGGTCGGACTTCAACGGCATGGCCAGCTACAAGGACTGGCAGTTCGTGGCCGAGAAAGTCTCCCTCGAAGATTCCGGCGGGCCGCCGAAAGACCCGTCCACCTCGCCTCAGGCATTGCAGCCTTGAATGGCCTTCGCGAGCTTGCTCGCGAAGGCGGCCTGACAGCCGACCTATGTTTTGCTGACTGAGTACATATCCATTCCTGCGGTAACGGCCGCTTAGGGTTTCGCTCTGACGGCGGGTCCCTTTTGTCAAACGCACCGAACGACACAAAAGGAACCAAAAAGTCTCGCCCCTTACGTCCGGCCCCTCGCTGAGGCTCGGGGTTCCTTCGCTCCGGCATTCATCCGGGGGCATTGCCCTCCGGTCGGCATCGCTTCGACCTACATGCAATGAGTTCGACTGCGTCGAACGGCGCTGCGCGCCAATCCCCGGATGAACACCTCCACTCAGCCTCCCGAGGGGGCGGGTGGATCAAGATCAAAAGCTGCAGGCGAGCTAACGCTCGGCCTGTTGAGTGGTGAAGAGCGTGGATGTACGCCGATCTGCTTTTGCTCTTCTGTGGGAGCGACGGTGCGGCGATCCGACTTGCTCGCGATGGCGGCCTGCCAGCCGACCAATCTCTCGCAGGCATACCCGGATCAACTGTAGGAGCGAGCCTGCTCGCGATGGCGGCTTGATAGCCGACCAGAGTTTTACGGATGTCCCCGGTCCCTGTGGGAGCGAGCTTGAACTGGTCAACTAATTTTGGACACCAGTTACGGTTTTCATGCCGCCAGTTTTTCCATAGCTACCGGTGAACGATAGCCGTTGTAGCTATGGAGCCTGACGTTGTTGTAACGCATCACGTAGCGTTGCACGTCTATGCGGGCTTCATGCTCAGAGTTGTAGCCATCTTCTGGCACCCACTCTGATTTAAGGCTCCCAAAGAAACGCTCCATCGGGG
>NZ_JBFULI010000044.1:0-51691 GCF_056400405.1 Pseudomonas sp. P5_B3
GTGAGTGCTGGGATAACGCCCCGATGGAGCGTTTCTTTGGGAGCCTTAAATCAGAGTGGGTGCCAGAAGATGGCTACAACTCTGAGCATGAAGCCCGCATAGACGTGCAACGCTACGTGATGCGTTACAACAACGTCAGGCTCCATAGCTACAACGGCTATCGTTCACCGGTAGCTATGGAAAAACTGGCGGCATGAAAACCGTAACTGGTGTCCAAAATTAGTTGACCAGTTCAAGCTCGCTCCCACAATGTCCGGGGCTTAACTGACTGGCATTAGGGCAAGCCCGCTCCCACAGGGGGAATGTGTTGTTTTTGATAGACAAAAAAAAGCCCCGCGACCGAATGAGACGCAGGGCTAAGGAACGGGTTGGCTGCGGCCAACCAAAGGAGCATTTCAAAACATCGGGTCAGTTGCTGGCGACCGTCTCCGGCTGCCAGCCACCGCCAAGGGCCTTGTAGATCGCGACGATGCCGCGATACAGATCGACTTCAGCCTGGGCCTGGGTGTCTTCGGCGGCCAGGCGTTCCCGTTGGGCGTCGAGCAGCACAAGGAAATCGGCCGTGCCTTCGCGGTAGCGGATCTCGGCGAGATCGGCTGCGGAACGGCTGGACTCACTCTGACGAATCAGCGAAATCAGACGCTGCTGGCGTTTGCCGTAGTCGCTGAAAGCGTTTTCCGATTCTTCCAGGGCCAGCAACACTTGCTGCTCATAGGTCGCCAGGGCGCCTTCGGCATCGGCGTCGGCACCGCGCAAACGGGCCTTCACACTGCCCAGGTCAAACGCCGCCCAGGTGATGCTCGGGCCGAGCGCCCAGGCGTTGGCCGCCGAGGAGCCGATCTGCGAACCGCGCCCGGCGGTAAAACCGAGGAAGCCGCTGAGGCTGACCCGCGGGAACAGATCGGCCTTGGCCACGCCGATACGCGCCGTGGCCGAGGCCAGTTGGCGTTCGGCACTGCGAATGTCCGGACGGCGTTGCAGCAGTTCCCCCGGATCACCGATCGGCAGGGCCTTGGCAATCGCCGGCAGGTCTTTCGGGCTCAGGTCCACGGTCAGCTTGTCCGGACGTTCACCCAGCAGGGTGGCGATACGGTTTTTCTGCCGAATCTGTTCGGCCTGCAATTGCGGCACGCTGGCTTCGACCGACGCCAGTCGCGCATCGGCCCGTTCCACATCAAGCTGATCGCCGACGCCGGCATCCCGCAGGCTGACGGTGATCTTGCGCGACTCCTGCTGGTTCTCCAGGTTGGCCAGGGCGATTTTCTCCCGCAGTTGCGCACCGCGCAGTTGACCGTAGGAATCCACCAGTTCGGCAATCATGGTGACTTGCAGTTGGTACAGATCGGCCTCGAACGCCTGCTGTTCGGCGTTGGCCGACTCCAGGTTGCGCTGGATGCGGCCGAACAGATCGACCTCCCACGCCATGTCCAGGCCCAGGTCGTAGCGTTCGCTGTTGACCCGGTCGGTGGTCTGGCCGGGAATCTGGCCTTTGCCCAAATCACTGCTGACGCGGCTGGTGATGGTCGGCATGGCGTCGTTGCTGACGTCATCGCGGATCGCCCGTGCGGCTTTCCAGCGGGCGAAAGCGACGCGTAAATCGCGGTTGCCTTGCAGGGATTGCGTCACCAACTGGTTGAGGGTCGGGTCTTCGAACTGTTGCCACCAGATGCCTTCGAAACGGGAACGGTCAAAATTCTTCTGGCCGGCGGCGCCATCGGTGGCGGCCGTGATGTTGGCCGCCTCGGTGGTTGGCGTCTTGTAGTCCGGGCCCACGGCACAGGCACTCAGGGCCAGTACCAGCAGGCTCGGCAGGAAGGCTTTCAAACTCATCAGTGCGACTCCAGCTTCAGGGCGGCCTTGGCGGCTTTGCGCGCTTGGCCACGCTCGACAAAGTTACGAATCAGTACGTAGAACACCGGCGTCAACAACAGTCCGAAGAAGGTCACCCCAAGCATCCCGGAGAACACAGCTACACCCATGGCATGACGCATCTCGGCACCGGCACCGCTGGAGAACACCAGAGGCACGACACCCATGATGAACGCGAAGGAGGTCATCAGGATCGGCCGCAGACGCAGGCGGCAAGCCTCCAGGACCGCAGCCAGCGGGTTGAGGCCTTCCAGCTGTTTGTCCTTGGCGAACTCGACGATCAGGATCGCGTTCTTACAGGCAAGCCCCACCAATACGATCAAACCGATCTGGGTAAAGATGTTGTTGTCACCGCCAGAGGCGATCACACCGGTAATGGCCGACAGCAGGGTCATCGGTACGATCAGGATCACCGCCAGTGGCAGGCTCCAGCTTTCGTACTGAGCTGCCAGCACCAGGAACGCCAGCAGTACGCAGAGCGGGAACACGAACAGCGCGGTGTTGCCGGACAAGATCTGCTGGTAAGTCAGGTCGGTCCACTCGTAAGTCATGCCGTTGGGCAGTTCTTCCTTGAGCAGTTTCTCGATGGCTTTTTCCGCTTGGCCGGAGCTGTAGCCGGGGGCTGCCGCACCGTTGATTTCGGCGGTGATGAAGCCGTTGTAGTGCATCACGCGATCCGGGCCCGAGGTGTCGCTGACCTTGATGAAGGTCGCCAGCGGGATCATCTCGCCTTTGTTGTTGCGCACTTTCAGCTGACCGATCTGGTCCGACTCGAGGCGGAACTGTTGTTCGGCCTGAACGTTGACCTGATAGGTGCGCCCGAAGCGGTTGAAGTCGTTGGCATACAGCGAACCCAGGTAAATCTGCAGGGTGTCGAAGATGTCGCTGACGGCCACGCCGTGGGTCTTGGCTTTTTCCCGGTCGATGGCAGCATCGACCTGCGGCACGTTCACCGTATAGCTGGTGAACAGGCCGGCCAGTTCCGGCACGTTGTGGCTCTTGGCGATGATGTTCATGGTTTCCTTGTACAGCTCTTCGTAGCCCAGGTTGCCCCGGTCTTCGATCTGCAGGCGGAAACCACCGATGGTGCCCAGGCCTTGTACCGGCGGCGGCGGGAAGATCGCCATGTAGGCTTCCTGGATGTTCGCGTACTGGCCGTTCAAGGCCCCGGCAATTGCTCCGGCGGACATGCTCGGGTCTTTACGCTCGTCGAACGGTTTGAGGGTCACGAACACGATGCCGGCGTTCGGGCTGTTGGTGAAACCGTTGATCGACAGGCCAGGGAAGGCCACCGCACTTTCCACGCCAGGCTGTTTCAGCGCCAGCTCGGACATGCGTTTGATCACGTCTTCGGTACGGTCCAGGCTCGACGCATCCGGCAATTGCGCGAAGGCCACCAGGTATTGCTTGTCCTGGCCGGGTACGAAACCGGTCGGGGTGCTGGAGAAACCGAAGAAGGTCAGGACCATCAGGCCGGCGTACAGCAGCAGGGCGATGCCACTGGAGCGGATCACGCGGGCAACGGTGCCGACATAACCATGGCTGGCTTTCTCGAAGAAGCGGTTGAACGGACGGAACAACCAACCACCGAAAATCTTGTCCAGCACCTTGGAGAACCGGTCTTTCGGTGCGTCGTGGCCTTTGAGCAACACGGCGGCCAGCGCCGGCGACAGGGTCAGGGAGTTGAAGGCCGAGATCACCGTCGAAATCGCAATGGTCAGGGCGAACTGCTTGTAGAACTGGCCCGTCAGACCGGAGATGAACGCCGCCGGAACGAACACCGCACACAGCACCAGTGCCGTGGCAATGATCGGGCCGGTCACTTCACGCATGGCGCGTTTGGTGGCTTCGATCGGGGTCAATCCGAGTTCGATGTTACGTTCGACGTTCTCCACCACCACGATCGCATCGTCCACCACGATACCGATCGCCAGTACCAGGCCGAACAGCGACAAGGCGTTGAGCGAGAAGCCGAACAGATGCATCACGGCAAAGGTACCGATCAGCGATACCGGCACAGCGACCAATGGAATGATCGAGGCGCGCCAGGTCTGCAGGAACAGGATCACCACCAGCACCACGAGGATCAGCGCTTCGAAGAGGGTGTGAACCACCGCCTCGATGGAGCCGCGCACGAAGATCGTCGGGTCATAGACGATGCTGAAGTCCATGCCTTCGGGGAAGCTCTTCTTCAGCTCGGCCATCTTGGCCCGCACTTCGTTGGAGATTTCGATGGCATTGGAGCCAGGGCGCTGGAAGATCGGGATCGCCACCGCCGGCTGGTTGTTCAGCAGCGAACGCAGGGCGTACTGGCTGGAGCCCAGTTCGACGCGGGCGATGTCCTTGAGGCGAGTGATTTCACCGTTGTCGCCAGAGCGAATGACGATGTTCTCGAACTCTTCCTCATTGACCAGACGACCCTGAGTATTGACCGACAACTGGAAGCTTTGGGCATTCGGGGCAGGGGGCGCGCCCAAGGCACCGGCAGCCACTTGACGGTTCTGTTCGCGGATGGCCGTCACAACGTCGGTAGCGGTCAGGTTGCGCGAAGCGGTCTTGTTCGGATCGAGCCAGACGCGCAGCGAGTAATCGCCCATGCCGAACAGTTGCACGTCACCGACACCGCCCAGCCGCGCCAGTTCATCCTTGATGTTCAGGATCGCGTAGTTGGACAGATAGAGCATGTCGTAGCGTTTGTCCGGCGAGGTCAAGTGCACAACCATGGTCAGGTCGGGCGACGCCTTGTCCACGGTGATACCGATGCGCGTCACTTCCTCGGGAAGTTTTGGCTCGGTCCGGGTCACGCGGTTCTGCACCTGCACCTGGGCGTTGTCCAGGTCAGTACCCAGGGCGAAGGTGATGGTCAGGGTGATCTTGCCGTCGGCGGTCGACTGCGAGGACATGTACAGCATGTTCTCGACGCCGGTGATGGCTTGCTCCAGCGGCGCGGCCACGGTTTCACCGATGACCTTGGGGTTGGCCCCCGGGAAGTTGGCGCGGACCACCACGGTCGGCGGCACCACTTCCGGGTATTCGCTGATCGGCAGCTGGAACAGCGAGATCGCACCGGCGATCAGGATCAGCAGCGACAGCACCGCTGCGAAGATCGGCCGCGAAATGAAGAATTGGGAAAAATTCATCGTAAAAATCCCTTAACCGCGTGGGGTCGTGGCAGCCAGTTTCACAGCCGTGCCCGGCGCAACCCTGGCAGGCGCGACTTGGGGCAGGTTGCTGGCTTCCAGCGCTTGACGTTGTTGTGCGAGTGCCGCGAGGGTTTGTTCGCTGGCCATCGGAATCACTTCAGGGGTGACCGGTGAACCAGGACGCACCCGTTGCAGGCCCTTGACGATAATCGTGTCGTCCTTGTTCAGGCCGTTGCGCACGATGCGCAGACCTTCGATCTTCGGACCCAGCTCCACCGCGCGGTAGGCGGTCTTGTTGTCGGCATCCATCACCAGCACGAACTTCTTGCCCAGGTCGGTGCCGACCGCTTCGTCGTTGATCAGCATGGCGCTGTAGGTGCCGCTGCCCACCAGTTTCAGGCGTGCATACAGGCCTGGGGTGTAGCTGCCATCGCTGTTGTCGAACACGGCGCGACCACGGATGGTGCCGGTTTTCGGGTTGACCTGGTTGTCGACGAAGTTCATCACGCCCTGGTGCGGGTTACCGTCCTCGTTGGACAGGCCCATGTAAACCGGGGTGGTGGCGCCGCGCTTGCCCTGGCGAGCGAGCTCGGTGTACTTGAGGAACACACGCTCGTCTGCATCGAAGTAGGCGTACACCTTGTCGGTGGAGACCACGCTGGTCAGCGGGGTGGTGTCGGCGGTCACCAGGTTGCCGGCGGTGATTTCCGCACGGCTGACGCGGCCGCTGATGGGGGCGGTGACGCGGGTGAAGCTCAGGTTCAGCTTGGCCAGGTCCAGTTGCGCTTGCAGGGCGCCGACGGCGGCGCGGGCTTCCTGGGCGGCGCTGGTACGCGAATCGGCCAGTTCGGCGGAAATGGCGTTACTGGTGCGCAGGCGTTCACCGCGCTGGGCTTCGTTTTCGCTGCGGGTAGCATTGGCGCGCGATTGTGCAACCAGGGCTTCGAGGCGGCGGACCTCAGCCTGGAACGGACGCGGGTCGATCTGGAACAGCAGGTCGCCTTTCTTGACCAGGGCGCCTTCTGTGAACGCCACTTCATCGATCTGGCCGGAGACCCGCGGACGGATCTCCACGGTTTCCGGCGCTTCGAGGCGCCCGGTGAATTCGTCCCACTCGTTGACCGGTTGCTCCAGCACCTTGGCCACGCTGACCTTGGCCGCTGGCATGCTGGCGGCGGTCTCCGGGGCCTTGCCGCAAGCGCTGATCACCACTACGGCCAACAAAGCCAACGGGAAGCGCAAATGTTTGAATGACTGTTCCATGGATGCATCCGCCAATGTGTTGAGATTGGCGAATGATGCGCGGCGGGCTTGTATCTCACGAATCGAATGGGGCGAAGGTAACTATCATTCGGAATGATATGAGAGGCCAAATCAGCTCTCTAGCCTGCGCCTTACGCAGAGGTCTATCAATCAGGTCGATGGCAATTCTGTGTTGCCGAAAAAGCATCAATCAGTCTTGAAACAGAGGTGTGGCCTTCGCGAGCAGGCTCGCTCCCACACTGGATCTCATCAGCCATTGGTTTAACGGGGTCCAACGGCCTGCGCTGTGCCAATTTCGTCACCGCCAATGCCCAAACCCGTCAAGCCATAACGCCTCGGATAGACCACTCTGACCGGTCTGTCCAAGGAGATGACCATGATCCGACTGACCCTGATCGAAGCCCGTGAGTTGGCCGAATCGATCTTGTTGCACAACGGTTTTAATCTGGCCCATGCACAAGCGGTGGCGGCGACGGTGCTTGTTGGCGAACGTGATGGCTGTGCCTCCCACGGTTTGTACCGGATTCTGGGGTGTGTCAATTCCCTGCGGGCCGGCAAGGTGTCAGCCGATGCCGAGCCACAGGTGATCGACCAGGCGCCGTCGATCGTGCGGGTGGATGCTGGCGGTGGGTTTTCGCAGTTGGCGTTTCAGGCGGGGTTGCCGTTGCTGGCGCAGAAAACCCGGGCCAACGGCATTGCGGCGTTGGCAATCAACCGCTGTGTACATTTCTCGGCGCTGTGGGTGGAGATCGAGCAACTGACTGCTACCGGTCTGGTGGCACTGGCGTGTAATCCGAGCCACGCCTGGGTGGCGCCGGCTGGAGGACGACTGCCGGTGTTCGGCACCAATCCCATTGCCTTCGGTTGGCCGCGTGCGGGACAAGATCCGTTTGTGTTCGACTTCGCCACCAGCGCGATTGCCCGTGGTGATATCGAACTGCACCGGCGTGCCGGCAAGGCGATTCCCGAAGGTTGGGGCGTCGACGCCCAAGGCCAGCCGAGCACCGACGCCAACGTGGTGCTCGACAGCGGCGCGATGCTGACGTTCGGCGGGCACAAGGGTTCGGCGCTGGCGGCGATGGTGGAGTTGATTGCCGGGCCGCTGATCGGTGACCTGACCAGTGCCGAGTCGTTGGCTTACGACGGGGGCAGCAAGTCGTCGCCGTACCATGGCGAGTTGATCATCGCCCTGGACCCTCGGCGCTTTCTGGGGGACGCCACTGAAGAACATTTGGCCCGGGCCGAAACGTTGTTCCAGGGCATTGAGGGGCAGGGCGCACGCTTGCCGTCGCAACGACGTTACGCGGCGCGGGTACGCAGCCTGGTGGAAGGCGTGCAAATTCCCGAGGCGCTGTACAACGACCTCAAGGCCTTGCTCGCCTGATTGAATCAAAGTGCTCAATCCTGTGGGAGCGAGCCTGCTCGCGATAGCGGTGTGTCAGTCGACGAAAATGTTGAATCTGATGCCCTCATCGCGAGCAGGCTCGCTCCCACAGGAGGTTGTGTTGTTAAACCGGCTCGCGTTGGCTGCTGCCATCCACCAGCCGTGCAATCCCCAGCGGGTTGGCGTTTTTCAAGGCGTCGGGTAGCAAGGCGTCCGGGCAGTTCTGGTAGCACACCGGACGCAGGAAGCGTTCGATGGCCAGGCTGCCGACTGACGTGCCACGGGCGTCGGAGGTTGCAGGGTAAGGCCCGCCATGGACCATGGCATCGCAGACTTCGACCCCGGTGGGGTAACCGTTGAACAGTACCCGGCCGACTTTTTGTTCCAGCAGTATCAGCAGGTCCGCATGGGTCTGAAGATCCGATGCTTCGCCAATCAATGTCGCAGTCAGTTGCCCGTGCAAGCTGTTCAACGCCTGGCGCAGCTCAACCTTGTCCGCCACTTCAACGACAATGGTGGTCGGCCCGAACACTTCTTCCTGTAGCAGCGGATCCCCATTGAGCAGCAGGCTGACGTCGGCCTTGAACAGTTGCGGCCGCGCCTGATTGCCCTGCTGGTCGCGGCCCGCCAGGTGCGTCACGCCCGGATGCTCGAGCAAGGCCCGCAGCCCTTTTTCATAGCTGCCGAGGGTGCTGGCATTGAGCATGGTTTGCGCCGGTTGTGCGGCCATCAGGTGGCTTAGTCGCGCAATGAACGCAGTCCATTCAGGGGCGCGAATACCAATGACCAACCCCGGATTGGTGCAGAACTGCCCGCAACCCTGGACCACCGATGCCACCAGTTCACCGGCGATCTTCTCGCCGCGCGCACGCAAGGCTTCGGGCAATACCAACACTGGATTGATGCTGCTCATCTCGGCGAACACCGGGATGGGTTGTTGGCGTGCGGCGGCCATGTCGCAAAGGGCACGGCCACCTTTGAGCGAGCCGGTGAAACCGACGGCCTGAATCGCCGGGTGCTTGACCAGCGCTTCACCGACACCCGCGCCGTAGATCATGTTGAACACACCCTTGGGCATGTCGGTCTGCTCGGCGGCGCGCAGGATCGCATCGGCCACGCATTCGGCGGTTGCCATGTGCCCGCTGTGGGCCTTGAACACCACCGGGCAACCGGCGGCCAGGGCCGCTGCGGTATCGCCGCCAGCCGTCGAAAAGGCCAACGGAAAATTGCTGGCGCCGAACACTGCCACCGGGCCGACGCCGATCCGGTACTGGCGCAGGTCAACCCGTGGTAGCGGCTGACGCTCCGGCAGGGCACGGTCGATGCGCGCGCTGTAGAAATCGCCCCGACGCAGGACCTCAGCGAACAGACGCATCTGGCCGCTGGTGCGGCCGCGCTCGCCCTGAATCCGGGCGCTGGGCAGGGCGGTCTCACGGGTCACCAGGGCAACGAACTCGTCATCCAGGGCATCCAGTTGCGCGGCGATGGCTTCAAGGAATTGCGCCCGGCGCGTCGCCGGCAAATTACGAAAGGCTGGATAGGCGGCCGCAGCGGCCTGGGCGGCCGCGTCGACTTCTTGCGCGGTGGCTTGCACGAAAGAGTAGGGCAGTGCTTCGCCGGTGCTGGCGTCATGGCTGTTCAGGATGATGCCGCCGACGGCGCTGCGTGTACCGCCGATGTAGTTGTGGCCAAGGATCTCAGACATCAAAAAAGCTCCTGTCGAAAAATGGGGTAGCAACACAAAACCTCTGTGGGATTTACTCAGGCCAGAGAATCGGCCCGGCGTGGGCTGGTCGGGGCTGGGTCCAGCGCAGCAACCCGCGCCGCCGACTCGGCATCCACCTGGCGCAATGACTTGCCACGGGTCTCGCGGGTCAGGCCGACAGCCACCACGGAAATCAGCGCGGCGCCCACCAGATACCAGGCGATCGGAGTCGAGCTGTGGTACTTGTTGAGCAAGGTGATGGCGATCAGCGGTGCAAGGGAGCCGGCGAAGATCGGCGCCACCTGGTAGCACAGGGACAGAGCCGTGTAGCGTACGTGGGTCGGGAACAGTTCAGCCATCAGCGCCGAGTAAGGCGCATAAGTCATCGACTCGATGGCCAGGCCCAGGGTGATGGCGGCCATGATCAGCCAGTTGTTGCCGGTGTCCATCATCGGGAAACCGATAAAACCCCAGAACGCTGTGAGCACCGCGCCGGTCAGGTACACCGGCTTGCGCCCGACGATGTCCGACAGATAGCCCATCAGCGGGATCAGGAAAAAGTGCACCAGGTGCGCGCCGAACATCAGCAGCAGAATTTGCGAAGTGTCCTTGTGCACCACCAGTTTCAGATAGGTAATCGAGAACGTCACCACGGTGTAGTAGAGGATGTTCTCGGCAAAGCGTGCGCCGATTCCCACCAGCACCGAACGCCAGTGATGACGCAGCACTTGCACCACACCGAGCTGTTGCTGTTTGGTCTGTGCCTGACGGGCCTGGGCTTCCTTGAAGATCGGCGCGTCATCGACGCTGGTGCGAATCCAGTAACCGATCAACACGACTACCGCCGAGAACCAGAACGCCACGCGCCAGCCCCAGGCAAGGAACTGTTGCTCTGACAGGTTCGACGACAACAGCAGCAGGGCGACCGTGGCCACCAGGTTGCCGGCCGGCACCCCGGCTTGCGGCCAACTGGCCCAGAAGCCCCGACGATTGTCCGGGCAGTGTTCGGACACCAGCAGAATCGCGCCGCCCCATTCGCCACCGAAAGCGAAGCCCTGGATCAACCGCAACAGCACCAGTAGCACCGGCGCTGCGTAACCGATCTGCTCGAAGCCAGGCAGGCAACCCATCAGGAAGGTGGTGATGCCGACCACTACCAGGCTCAGTTGCAGCAGGCGTTTGCGGCCGAATTTGTCACCGTAGTGACCGAATACCAAACCGCCCAACGGCCGGGCGAGAAAGCCGACCGCGTACAAGGCGAAGGCGGCGATGATGCCGTCGATGGGGCTGTCGGTCTGGCGGAAGAACAGCTTGCCGAAAACTAATGCCGAGGCGGTGCCGTAGAGAAAGAACTCATACCATTCGGCGACGGTGCCAGCCATGGCGGCAGCCACTACGCGTTTGAGTCCCGAGGGTGTGGTTGCGCTTTGCGTGTGTTGAGGATTGGACATGCTGACGTTCCTTGTTGAGGCGCAAAAAACGGGCAGCCGGGCCGGGTCCGCATAGACCCGCCCGGCAATCACTCAGAGACCGACGTCCGGCAGTTCCGGGCGGTTGGCCAAGGCCTTGGCCATGATCTGCTCGACGAACACGCGATCCGCTTCCGGAAGGGCCAGGCGTGGCGGACGGGTCAAGGCGCTGCCGCGACCGGCGATGGCTTCGCACAGCTTGATGCATTGCACCAGGTCGGCGCGGGCATCGAGGTGCAGGATCGGCATCAGCCATTCGTAGATCGGCATGGCTTCGGCGAAACGACCGGCCTTGGCCAGACGGAAGATGGTTTCGCCTTCTTTGGGGAACACGTTGGACATGCCCGAGACCCAACCTTCGGCACCCACGGCAATGCTTTCCAGCACCACGTCGTCGAGACCGGCGAACAGCACGAAACGGTCACCGACTTCGTTGCGCACGTCGATGAAACGACGGGTGTCGCCGGAAGAATCCTTGAAGCACACMACGTTGTCGCAGTCGGCCAGGGAAATCAGGATGTCCGGGGTGACGTCGTTCTTATAGATAGGCGGGTTGTTGTAGACCATCAGCGGCACGTCGGCGTTTTTCGCCACGTAGCGGTAATGCTCGGCGGTCTCGAACGGCTTGGAACCGTAGACCAGCGCCGGCATCAGCATCACGCCATCGACGCCGACCCGGCGTACGGCATTGGCGACCTTGGCCGCTTGTATGCTGGTGAACTCGGCCACGCCGCAAATCACTGGTACGCGACCACGGGCGGCATCGACAGCGACCTCGGTCACGGCGATTTTCTCTTCGGCGGTCAGCGAGGTGTTTTCACCCACCGAGCCGCAGACCACCAGGCCCGACACGCCGTCGCGGATCACGTTGGAAATCACCTGATGGGTTTTTTCCAGGTTGATGGAGAAGTCATCGTTGAATTGAGTGGTCACCGCTGGGAAGACGCCACTCCAGTTAATGCGCTTGCTCATTGTTGCCTCCGGTTCGTTTATTGTATTTCGTATACGATATAAAAAATGACAATGCTCGGCTAGTGCTTTTTTTGGTTTTCAGGGGTTTTTACTGGCCGTTGGTCTGGGGGTTCAGGGGTTGCGTGATCAAGCGCCGGGCCAAGTGTCGGACAGGCGATAGCCTTGTGGCCACGGATCGCTTGGGTCGAGCAGCAATTGATGGGTGCCGGTGATCCACGCCCGGCCGGAAATGCACGGGTAAATCGCGGCGCGGCCGGCGACTTCGGTCAACGAATCAATGCGGCAGTGGAACTCGGAGCCGATAATCGAACGGCCGACAAAGCGCTCGCCAACCTGCATCAAGCCTTTGGCCTGCAACACCGCCATGCGCGCCGAGCAACCAGTGCCGGTGGGGGAGCGGTCGATCTTGCCCGGTTGAATCACTACCGCATTGGCGCCGGTGGCGATGCCGTTCTCATGGACGATGGGCGCGGCGATCTGGCAGAAGGAAATGTGTGACCACTCGGGATTCAGCGGATGCACGAAGCCCAGTTGTTCGTTGGCCGCTCGAGTGATTTTCAGCCCGACCGCCACCAGATCGGCCGCTTCATCCGGGCGGATGGAGAAACCCAGGCCTTTGGCATCGGCAATCACAAAACTGTCGCCACCATAAGCGGTGTCAACCTTCAGCGAGCCGATGCCTTCGACTTCAATCCATGCATCCAGGCGATCAGCGAAGGACGGCACGTTTTTCACTTCCACCCGTTGCACCTTGCCATCCCGGCAGTCGGCCACGGCTTCGATCAGGCCGCCGGGCGCTTCCAGCACCAGGCGGGTTTGCGGCTCGGTCATGGGCAGGATGCCGCTGTCGAGCAATACGGTGGCGACGCACAACGAGTTGGAGCCGGACATCGGCGGGGTGTCCGCCGGTTCCATGATGATCCAGGCCATCTGCGCCCGTGGGTCCTTGGCCGGGACCAGCAGGTTGACGTGACGGAACACGCCGCCGCGGGGTTCGTTGAGGACGAAGTTGCGCAGGGTTTCGTCCCGGGCGATCCAGCGCGACTGTTCCCACACGGTGGCGCCGGGCGGCGGGGCGACACCGCCGACGATCACGTCGCCGACTTCGCCTTCGGCGTGGCAGCTGACTACATGAATGACTTTTGATGAACGCATGGTTTGATCCTTGTTTTGTCTGTGCGGGCCTCATCGCGAGCAGGCTCRCTCCTACACTCTTCGATATGCACCGCTAACCCTGTAGGAGTGAGCCTGCTCGCGATTGGGCCGTTAGTTATTTCACCGATTTGAGAAACGCCGCTGTTTCCGCATGCACCGGATTGCCAATCACCTGATCCGGCGAACCAATCTCATGCACCAGGCCATTGCGGAAGAACGCCACACGGTCGGACACGTCCCGGGCAAAGCGGATTTCGTGGGTCACCAACACCATGGTCATGCCGTCTTCGGCGAGCATGCGCATGGTGTCCAGCACTTCACCGACCAACTGCGGGTCGAGGGCCGAGGTGGCTTCGTCAAACAGCATGTAGTCCGGTGACATGGCCAGGGCGCGGGCGATGGCCATGCGTTGTTGCTGCCCACCGGACAGCTTGCCAGGGAAAGTCTTGAGCTTGTCGCCCAGACCGACGTGGGTCAGTTGCTTCACCGCCAGCTCTTCAGCTTCAACCTTGCTTTTGCCCAGGACCTTGCGCGGCGCGAGCATGACGTTTTCCAGCACCGTCAGGTGCGGGAAGGCATTCCATTGCTGGAACACGATGCCGATTTTCTGCCGCAGGCGATTGAGGTCGGTGGCGCTGTGATGGACCTCGACGCCGTCAACGCGGATGTTGCCTTTCTGGATCGGTTCCAGGCCGTTGATGCACATCAGCAAGGTCGATTTGCCGGAGCCGGAGCCGCCGATGATCGACACCACTTCGCCCTTGTTCACCGTCAGGTTGACGCCCTTGACCACTTCGAGGTTGCCGAAGGATTTATGTACGTTGTCGATCTCAATCATTTTCTTGCCACCTTCTTTCCAGACGAGCGCCCAGGCGTGCGACCACCAGGCTCATGACGTAGTAGATAAGGCCCGCGACGCACAGCACCAGCAACGGTTCCTGGATGCGGGTGACGATGGTTTGCGAGGCGCGCAGCAGTTCGACGATGCCGATCCACATCACCAGCGCGGTGTCTTTCATTACACCGAGCACCAGGTTCAGCCAGCCGGGGAACGCTACTCGGGTGGCCATCGGCAGGACGATCCAGCGCAAGTCCTGCAAGAAGCTCAGCCCCAACGAACGACTGGCCCGACGCACGGTGAACGGTACCGCCAACACGCCGGCGCGCACGATTTCGGTGAAGTACGCCGCGGCATACACCCCCAGCACAATGCAGCCGACGCTGAAGGCACTGATGTTCAAACCGACGATGCTTTTGAGCGAGTTGAACAGCACGAACTGGATCAGCAACGGCACGCTGCGAAACACGTCCAGCACCCACGCCAGCGGCAGGCTGGCCCGAGGCAACAAGGCCCGCAGCAGGCCGAAGAACAACCCGGCCAAGGAGCCGAGAATGATCGACCAGAACGTCAGTTGCATCGTGACCCACGCACCGTTGAGCAGGAACATCAGGTCATTGGAGGAAAAATCGGTGGAAAACATGGACAGCTCCTCAGTAACGGAACAACCGCCAGGCCATCAGCCGGGCTGCCGCAACGATCGCCTTGGCAATCAGGTAATACAGCCCCGCTGCGATGGCGAAGTATTCGAAGGTGCGGAAGGTTTTGACGTTGTATTCCTGGGTCACACCGGTCAGGTCATTGTTTAGCCCGACGATCACCCCCAGCGACGTCATCAATACCGCCCAGACCATCTGATTGGTCAGCGGGTAGAACACGATCCGCAGCAGTTGCGGGACGATGATCATGCGATAGGCCTGGAAGGCACTCATGCCGAGGGAACGCGCCGCACGCACTTGTGTGTGGGGAACCGCTTTGAGGCCGCCGCGAAAGTTCTCCGCCAGATACCCTGCATTGTTGAAGGTGATCCCGGCCAGCAGGGCGAACCATGAACTGACGTGCAGGTTCAGCGAGCCGAGGCCGAAGTAGAGGATGTAGATCTGGAACAGCGACGGGGTGTTGCGGGCAATCGATACCCAACCGTTGCCGAACCCGCGCAGTAATGGGTGTCTGGCCTCACGCATCACCGTCAGGGCCAGGGCGATCAGCACGCCGAAGATCATCGACAGCGCGGCGGTTTCGAAGGTGACGATGGCACCGGCAAGCATGTCCGGCAGGGCGCGCAGGGCGGAACGCCATTGGAAGCTGTAGTCAAACATGCGCAGGGCTCTCCAGTAGGGCAGCAGGTTGTAACCAGGCCGGCAAACGTCCGCTGGCCGTTGCGGTGCAGGCCGCGTCGACGCATTCGGCAAGGCTGGCGAAGTGCACCTTGCGGCCGACCAGGCCCGGTGCGTAGTGGGCGTATTTGCCCGAGTTGGTCATCAGGGTTTTAGCCGCCAGGGGGATGACGGGTTCGCCGAGCATGCACCAGCAAGTATCGGTGACCAGGGTCGCGCCAAACGCCTGGATCACGGCGATGTGCCCGGCCTTGCGGGCCTGCTCCAGCACGGCACGGCCGCAGGTGATGGCAAGCACCACATCCGGGTGTCTTTGTCGTCCCCGGCACAGTCGCGCCAGGTGAGCGAACTCGCTGAGGGAGAAGTGCGGGTTACCCAGCGACACCACATCCACCCGGTTATCGCCAGCACTGTTGAGTTCGCGCCAACTCGACAGCAGGTCCTTCAGGCGGATTTTTTCCACGGCAATGGAAGTGTCCGCATCCAGCACCTGCGCCGGGTCAATGGCCTCCGGGGTGACCCCGGCGATGTGGAACAGTGGCGCCGCGGAGGTGGTGGCGAAGGCCGCGCCAAAGGCTTTGAGGTCGTCCAGGCTCGGCTTGCGTTTTTCCAGCCCCAGCACCAGCGGCACGCGACTGCCGGCCAGGGCACCAATGTGGTAACCCAGCAGCGGGTAGAAGGCATCGTCCAGTTCGCCGAGGGCAGGCAACTCGATCTGCAACCGGGCCTTGCGTTGCGCGTCCAGGTGGCAGCCGATCAGGGGCGCGCGACCGGTGAGGGCGATGCTGATGTCCAGGTAATCCGGGTATTTCAGGGTGCGTGCACCGAGCACGCTGTTGGCGTAGACCACTGCGTTGGATTCCGCCCAGACGATTTGCTCGCCAGCCTTCGGTGCCGTGTCGAGCAGGTACGGCGCGCAGGTGAAACTGAGCTGTGCGCCCATCGCCATATAGGCATCGCCCAAGGCACTGGCCGGTTCCCCCAGTGCCGGGTCGATACCCAGTTCGCGCCAACGGCGCTGGTCGACGGAAATTGAATTGAGGGTGGTGGGCACTCGCACTTTTGCTCCCCATTGCACCAGTTGCTCGGCAAAGCGCAGGCTCGCAGGTCCGGTGTAAATGCAGCCGTCGATGTGTGCTTGAGTGACATCCACCAAGTGATCGGCACCCTGCAGTTCGGCCATACGCAGGACGATCTGCATGGCCATTTGCGCGGCCTTGCCATGCCGGCCATCGAGCAGCGCCCGATCGTGCTCGGTGAGCCTGATCGAGGCGGTGCTGTCAGAGTTTGGTAATGGGCTGTCGAGCGCCTGCCAGGCGTCGCCCGGCAGGTGGTCGAACAGGCTCAGCGTTGTATTTTCGACCCGGGCGAAGGCCTGGCCGCGCAAGGCGGCGAAGGCCTCCGGACCGATGCACAGCACCGGCAGGGAACGGGCAAAAATGGTCTGCGCCACCAGCACGCCCAAGGTCAGGATCTCGTCGGCTTCGGCCAGCACCAATGCCGCCGGTGCATGGCCGTTGCTGATCAGTTCCATCAACACACTGCTGCCGGTGCACGAGCCGCGACCACTGGGAATCGCCAGCACGCGGCCGGCCAGGTGTTGGCCGCTGAGCGGGTGATGGCGGTCGATGACTTCCCCCGTGCCGGGATCGACGCCGCCCCAGAAACTCAAGCCGACATCGGCGAACAGCAGGGCGCCTTGCGCGGCACCCGTCACCAGGCTGCGCCCGGTCAGAGACATTGGCCTAGGCATGCCGGACATCTCAGTAGTAGACCTGAGGCACGGTCAGGTTGGTCGGCGGGATCTCGGTGCCGACCCATTTAACGAACAGCTCCTTGTAGCGACCGGTGCGCACCTGTTGGTTGACGAACAGGTTGAGGTAGTTGAGCAGGCCGAACTCGCTGCGCTTGGCACCCAGGGACACGTAGTCGATGACGTACGGGGCGTTACCGGCGACTTTCAGGTTTTTGTATTTGCCCGACTTGAGGGTGGCGGCGGCCACGGTGTTGGTGACCACAGTGGCATCGATGTGGCCTTGGGCGACGGCTAGCAGGGTATCGCTCTGCGACTGGTAGGCTCGGAAACTGCCCGAGCCCCAGTTCTTCACGTCTTTCTCCAGGGCGATGGCCTCATAGGTGCCGCTGGTGTTGCCCACTGCTTTGCCCTTGAGGTCGTCGAAGCCGTTGATGCCGGTGTCGTCGCGGGTCAGCACCACCATCTGGAAGGCAAAGTAGGGCACGGTGAGGCCAACGGTCTTGGCGCGTTCGAGGGTGTCGGAGGTGGACGCGACGATCACGTCAGCCCGCCCGGAGACCAGTGCCGGAATGCGATCCGGGAACGGCGTTTCCACCACTTCGGCCTCGACCCCGAGGATCTTCGCCAGGTCGCGGCAATAGTCCACATCGAAGCCGGCCGGCGAGTTGCTGGCATCGCGAAAGCCCATGGGCGGGAAGTCCAGGGTCACGGCGCAGCGCAGCTTGCCCGAACCGATGATGTCGTCGAGCTTGTCGGCCTGGGCAGTGGCGATGAAGGAGGTACTGAGGACAGCGCTGAGGGCTACGGCAAATGCGGGGTTTTTCATAGAGGCCTCGTTGATGTGAAGTGCTGTTGAATATCGTATTGGGGATTTCGTATACGATATTAACAATAGCAATCAACGTGCCTATTTCCAGTCCAAGGGGTGAATTAGTTGTCAGGCCTTGGCGTAGAGGTTTTGTAGCGGTACAACCCGAGGCACGGTGACTCCAAGGTATCGGGGGCAGGTGTTACATATGGGAGCAATGGTTGCGCGGGCGCCCCTTTAAGGAACACTGGTCAATGCTGTGTGCGGCCTTGAACCAACGATGTCAGAACGATCGCTGAAGATCAGAAGATCGCAGGCTTCGCCAGCTCCTACACCGACCGCGTACAGCTGCTATTAACGGACATACGTCAATTCCTGCGGAAGAAACACGACGATGATTGCGATCAGGCCGGCCGGTAGGCCGCCTCGCTTTTGCTGTTGTGGTACACGCCCCATCGAGAGGCCGAGAGGAGGTTCTGCGTAGTGGGCAACCCGGCATGGATGCCGGGTTAGCCGCCCCCGGCCATGGATGGCCGATGGCGGCGGGCCCACGAAGCAGGACCGGAGCGAGGGCATGCCGAGCCTAAGCGAGGTACCGAACGTCAGGGGCAAAAGCCCTTGGTTACTTGGGGCTCTTCCAAGTGACCCGCTGTAAAAGCGGAACCGTAAGTGGCCGTTACCGCAGCAACGGATATGCCCCCAAACCTAACGCTGATTATCGCGATACTGACTCGGCGACAAACTGGTCAGCGCCCGAAACTGCCGGCTGAAGGCACTGTGGTCGGTGTAACCACAGCGCAAGGCAATCTCGGTAATCGGCAACTCGGTGTGCAGTAACAACCGCGAACCTTCTTCCAGGCGCGCCTTGTGAATCATTTGCCGTGGGGTGAGCTGGAACACCCGTTTGCAGTGCCGCTCCAATTGCGCCACGGAATAGCCAGCGATGGCGGTCAGTTCGGCGAGGCTGATGGAGCGGGCGAAGTGGCGGCGGATATGGGCATCCACGGCGGCGAGTTTCTGGAACGCCGGATGGTTCGACTGCGGCGATTGCAGGTCGCGGGAGATACCGGCCAGGCCCACGATTCGACCCTGTTCATCCTTCAAGGCGAGTTTGTGGGTCAGGCACCAGATCGGCTGATTGCCATAATACAAATGCAGCTCCAGCTGATCGGCCAGTTCACGACCGCTGGACAGCACTCGCCGATCCTGCTCGGTGTACAGCGGACCGAAGCGTTCCGGGAAGACCATTTCGGCGGTGCGCCCCAGCAGCTCGTCCCTGTGTTTGAAGCCACAACGCCGGGCCAGGGTCTGGTTGACGAAGGCGTAGCGGGCCTCGCAGTCCTTGATGAAAAACACCACGTCCGACAGGGTATCGAGCAACGGCGCGATGGGCTGAAGGCTGTTCAGCAGCGTCGGCAGATCGCAAGGATTAAAGGTGGTGAGCGAGGGATACATGGCGCCGGGGGTCTGAGGGTGACCCCCGGGATCATAGAGACTCGGCAGCGTGGCCGAAACCCCTGGCGTGGTCAACACGCTGGCGGGGTATCGTCCAKGGACATCAAGGTTTCGATCCGCGCCGGGCTGAAGGGTGGGCGCGGTGCCGGGGGCTGCCAACCAAACAAATGCTGCACTGCGCCGCCACACACCCGGCCCTGGCAGGCGCCCATGCCGCAGCGACTGGCGAGTTTGGCTTCGCGCCAGTCAGAGTGACCGGTCAATGCCGCGTAGGGCACGTCTTCGCAGCGGCATACCAGGGTGTCGGGTTGGGCCAGGGACTTGAGTCGTGGGTCGAGGGCAAACGCGCTGTTCAGCGCCTTGGCGAAACCCTGCCAGCGCGCCCGGCGCGGCCACAATTGCCTGGCGGCTTGCAGATTGCCGACCGCTGCGTGGCCGGCAATCGCACCTTCCACCAAGGCCAGCTCACTGCCGCCGAACCCTGTGCATTCGCCCGCCGCATAATGATCGGCGCGGTTGCTGGCCTGCCAGGCATCCACCGCGATGGCTTGATCTTCGATGGCGCAACCCAGTGCCTGACCCAACTGGATATTCGCAATCAACCCGAATCCACAGGCCAGCCGATCACATTCCAGTTCGACGATGTTGCCTTGTTGTTGCAGGCGCACGCCTTCCACTCGGTCGGTGCCAAGCGCCGCCAATACGTGGGTGGCGGTGCGGTAGTGGTGGTCGAACAGGCTGAACGATTGCAGCCATTTGCCGGGCCAGCGCGGCAGTTGCGCGGCGAAACCGGCGACAGCGCTGCGGCTGGCTTGTTCGGCGATGCGTTGCACTTGCGCGCCATGCTGTTTGGCGGTGGCGGCACTGGCCAGTAACAGCGGGCCGCTGCCGGCGATCACCACGCGCTCGTTCTGCACCGGCAAACCGGCCTTGATCAGCGCCTGCAAACCACCCGCACCGCTGACACCCGGCAGGGTCCAGCCGGGGAAGGGCAGCAGCAATTCACGGGCGCCGGTGCACAGAATCAGTTTGTCGTAGCTGATCAACCAGCCATGGTCGTCATCTTCCACCAGCAGTTGTTTCGCGCCGGGGGCGGCGATCACCCGAGTACAGGCGTGATGGCGGATGTTGTTGCACGACGCCAGACGCTCGCGCAGGCGCCGGGCCGGACCTGGCACGTTGGCTTGAGGTCCGTCGCGCCAGATTTGTCCGCCCGGCAGCGGGTTGTCGTCGAGCATGACGATGCGGGCGCCGCTGGGGGCGGCGGCAAGGGCGGCGCTCATCCCGGCAGGGCCAGCGCCAATGATCAACAGATCAGCGTATTCATTCATGGGCGAGTCTCCACCTGCATGCCGTCACGGCACAGGGTCTGGCAAGCCAGGCGACGCCGGCCATCGATGGTCACCCGGCATTCCTGGCAAATGCCCATGCCGCACAGCGGCGCACGGCGCTGACCGCTGACCGAGGTGCGTGTGCAGCCGTCACTGGCCAACGCCAGGGCAGCGGCGACGCTGGTGCCTTCGGCGACTTTCAGGATGTGGCCGTCCAGCAACAATTCAGGCATAGACCGGTTCTCCGAGAAAACGCTGGGGCAGATAAGGTTGTGCGGCCAGTGGCGGGGTTTCGTTGAACAGTTGCGCCACCAGTAGATCGGCGGTGCCAGGGGCCGTGGTTACGCCCAGTCCTTCGTGACCGACTGCCAGCCACAAGCCTTGCCGTTGTGGATGTTTGCCCACCAGCGGCAAGCCGTCGGGGCTGGCGGCGCGAAAACCGGTCCAGGCACGGATGCCGTTGAGCCGGGCCAGCCCCGGCATGTACTCGGCGGCACGCTTGAGCATTTTCGCGAGCATCCAGCCTTCGACCTGCGGGTCGGTGGTGCCGAATTGCCGTGAGGCGCCAATGAACAGTTGCCCGGTGGGGCGCGGCTGGATATTGCAGGCGGTCGACGGCCCCGTGGCGTTGTGGGCACTGGTGACGTAACCCAGTTCCACCAGCGTGTGGGTGACGCTGCCGGGGTAGCGGTCAGTGATCAGCAAGTGGCCTTTTTTCGGCTCGATGGGCAATTCCGGGCACAGCTCGTTGGCTTGAATACCGTTGGCCAACACCACGGCATCGGCACTCAACCAGTGACCATCATCGAGGCAGACGCGGTTGCCATCGACCGCACTGACCCGTGCCCGGCGCTGGCGGATGTTCGGTGTTTCGAGCATCCATCCGGCCGTCGCCGGGGCGTATAGAATGCCATCGCCATTGATCAGCAAGCCGCCTTCCAGTCCTTCGCTCAGTTCCGGTTCGCGCTGGCGCAGGGCACTGGCGCCGATCAGTTCGCAAGCCACGCCCCGGGCTTGCAGGTTCAGGAATTTGCTGTGGGCCACCGCCATTTCTTCGGCATTCGCCGCCAGCCACAGCGTGCCGTTGCAGCGGTAGGCACAGCTGTCGGGCAGGTCCGCGCCCAGTTCGCGCCAGCGCTGCAACGAATATTGACTCAGGGCCAGTTCGGCGGGGTTGTCGTCGAGTACCAGCAAGTGGCCCATGCCGGCGGCCGTGGCGCCGTGCAGGCCGGCGTCCAGCACCAGCACCTGCAAGCCGCGACGGGCCAGCGCCTGGGCACAGGCGGCGCCGATAATGCCGGCGCCGATCACGATCACATCAGCCACCTGGCCCTCGTTCATGGACGAATGCCCCAGGCGAACGGGTCGTCCTGTTCGATGATCAGGCTCGCCTCGGCACTGATGAACGCACGACCACGAATGGTCGGCACGATGCGCTCACCCTGCAGTTCGTAGGAACCCTCGAACTCGCTGCCGATGACGCTGGCCTGGCGCCAGACCTGCCCCGGTTGCAACTTGTCGTCGGCCGCCAGGCATGCCAGTTTGGCACTGGTGCCGGTGCCGCAGGGCGAACGGTCGTAGGCTTTGCCGGGGCAGAGCACGAAGTTGCGGCTGTCGGCGTGATCGTCATCGGCGAACAACTCGACGTGATCGATCAAGCCGCCGTCTTCACCGCGAATGCCTTGGGCTTCCAGTGCTTGCTGCACGGCGAAGGTGTAAGCGGTCAGCGCGTCGAGGTTGTCGCCAGCCACCCGCAGGCCATGCTCGGCGATCAGGAAAAACCAGTTGCCGCCCCAAGCGATATCACCGACCACTTGGCCGATGCCCGGCACCTGCACCGCCAGCGCCTTGCGATAACGGTAGGCCGGCACGTTGCGTACGCTCACCGAATGGTCTTCGTGCAGGGTTGCCTGCACCGTGCCCACCGGCGTTTCGATGCTGTGCACGCCGGGGCCGATCTTGCCCAGGTGCGCCAACGACGCCACCAGGCCGATGGTGCCGTGGCCGCACATACCCAGATAACCGGTGTTGTTGAAGAAAATCACCCCGGCACAGGCGCCAGGGTCCACCGGCGTGCAGAGCAGGGCGCCCACCAGTACGTCGCTGCCCCGGGGTTCCAGCACACAGGCGGCGCGCCATTGATCATGCTGTTCGGCTAATACCTTGCGCCGTTCGGCCATGCTGCCGGTGCCCAGGTCAGGAAAGCCGGCGGTCACCAGGCGGGTCGGTTCGCCGCCGGTGTGGGAGTCGATCACAGAGATGCGTTTCATGGGAGGGCCACGTCCATTCGGTTGAGTGAACGCAAGAGTGGCCCGTGCGGCGGGGTGTCGGCTTGATGGATTTAGTCTGTGTCGATGACGAAATCGGCACAGCATCCGCAGCTGTCAGCGGGTGTGGGGCAGGTGCTCGAACAGGGTCGTGCAGACGCCGGCAATGTGCTCGTCCAGAAGCTTCACCGCCAGGTCCACATCCCCGGCGCGGCAGGCCGCCAGGATCTCGCGGTGTTCGTGATCGGCCCGTTCCTTACCGGCCGACAAGCTCATCTGCATGCGTAGATAACGCTCCAGCTTGTCGTTGACCGAACGGATCAGACTCACCAGAAACGGTCGCTGCGCCGGCTCGTACAGGCAGGAATGCAGCTCCCAGTTGAGCTCGGCCCAGCGCCCCACGTCGTCCTCGCCGATGAACTCCTGACAGATGCGCTCGGCACGGGCGAAGGTCTCTTCGGTCATGTTCGGAATGGCCAGGCGCAGAATCTTGTCCTCCAGCAACATCCGCACTTCGAACATCTGCGCCAGTTCCGCATCGGAAACCCGCGTGACCATCGCCCCGCGATTGCGCTGGAACATCACCAACCCTTCGGCCTCCAGCCGCTTGAGGGCTTCGCGCACCGGGATCTTGCTGACATTGAACTGGCGGGCGATGTCGTCCTGGCGGATCGGCTCATCCTCGGCAAAATGCCCGGCGACAATCGCATCCCGCAGATGGCGGGTGATGATTTCCGAAGTCGAAGGCGTGTTACCAAGGTCGGGGGCGTTGAGTTTGGTCAGGTTCACGGCGGCGGTCATTTGGAGTGAGATAGTGCTAGGGTATACGAAATTCTTTTGCTGATCTTCCCCGGTTCGACGTCGATGCACCCGATGTCGGTCATGCAACCCGCTACTCAATGACTTCAGGTGGAAAACTGTAGAATCAGTACCACCATCGTGAACACCGGGTGCTCCGGGGTGATCATTCAAGCCATCAAACAATATCGTCAATCACGATATGCCGTTGCCCACGACTGCACTGCTCAATCCGAGCCTCAACCTTATAAACGCTACGCAGCATCGATTCGGTAATCACCTCGTGACTCGGGCCGCTGCCTTGCGTGGTGCCGTCGGCAATCACCAGAACCTGATCGGCGAAACGCAGTGCCTGATTCAGGTCGTGGATGGCGATGAACACAATGACCTCGCGTTTTCGGGCCAGGCTGCGCATGAAGTTCAGCACCTGAACCTGCCGATGCATGTCGAGGGCGCTAGTCGGTTCATCCATCAGCAGTATTTCCGGTTCGCGCACCAGGGTTTGTGCGATGGACACCAACTGTTGCTGACCGCCGCTGAGTTCACCGAGGTTGCGAAAGGACAATTCGGTGATGCCCAGCGCCGCGAGAATCTCATCGACCAGTTTCAATTCATCATCGTGAACGACCCAGCCCGGCGTCAGTTGCTTGCGCGCCAGCAGCACCGACTCGTACACCGTCAACCGGGCGCTGGCATTCAGACCCTGGGGCATGTAGCTGATGCCCGTCGGGCCTCTTTTCGACTCTTGCAAGATCACCTGTCCGGGGCCGTCGATCAGTCCGGCCATGCGCTTGAACAGAGTCGATTTGCCGGCAGCGTTGGGCCCGACTACGGCGACCACCTGACCGCCGAAAAACGTCGCCGTCGAGACATCACGAATGATCTCGCGCTGGCCGTAGCGGGCACCGAGATTCTCCAGCTGCAGCTTCACCATGAGTTTTTCTTCCCGCCGAGAATCAGAGATATGAAGAACGGTACGCCGATCAGCGACGTGACCACGCCGATGGGGAATATCGCGCCGGGGATCAGGGTTTTGCTGACCACGGAGCTGGCCGACAGAATCAACGAGCCGGTCAGCAAGGAGGCTGGCAGGAAAAACCGCTGGTCCTCGCCGATCAGCATACGGGCGATGTGCGGACCGACTAGCCCGATGAAACCGATTGTGCCGACAAACGCCACGGGAAACGAGGCGAGCAGGCTGACCATGATCAGCGTCTGAAAGCGCAGGCTGCGTACGTTGATGCCGAAACTGGCGGCCTTGTCGTCGCCCAGGCGCAGGGCGGTCAGGGCCCAGGCGCGTTTGGCGAATATCGGCAGGGTGATCAGGATCACCAGACAGATAATGCCGAGTTTCGGCCACGTCGCTTTGGTCAGGCTGCCCATGGTCCAGAACACCACGGCGGCCACGGCTTGTTCAGTGGCGAAGAACTGCACCAGCGCCAACAGCGCATTGAAGGTGAACACCAGCGCGATACCGAGCAACACGATGGTTTCGGCGGTGACGCCGCGACGCATGCTCAGAAAGTGAATCAGCAGCGCCGACAGCATGGCCATGATGAACGCGTTCAGCGGCACCATGAATTGCGCCGCCAGCGGGAACAGCGCCACGCCGAATGCCAAACCCAACGCCGCGCCGAAGCTGGCGGCGGCGGAAATACCCAGGGTGAACGGGCTGGCCAACGGGTTGTTGAGGATCGTCTGCATCTGCGCGCCGGCCAGCGACAACGCCGCGCCAACGGCAACGGCCATTAACGCCACCGGCAAGCGGATATCCCACATCACCACGCGCACCTGCGGTGAAGCGCTGTCCGGCGAAAACAGTGCGCCGAGCACTTCGCTGAGGCTGTAGCTCGCCGGGCCCAGGGCCAGATCGAGCAGCACGCTGCACATCAACAGAATTACCAGCCCGGAAAGAATCAGGCGTTTACGCAGCACCAGACGACGGTAGGTTTCACGCTGCACAACCACGGCGTCGGTCAATGAGCTCATGGCTTGACCTCGGGTTGGCGCAGGCTGACAAAGTAGCCTGACTCATACGGTACCGGCAGGAAGCGCTCATGCAGTTCACGGAATGACGCGTCCGGATCGAGATCGGCAAACAGCTCCGGATGGAACCATTTCGCCAATTGCGCAATGGCGACGAATTGGTAAGGACTGTTGTAGAACTGATGCCAGATGGCATGGAAGGCTTGATTGCCCTGGGCCTTGATGCCAGCGTAGGCCGGACGCTGGGTGTACCACGCGAGTTTTTTCCTGGCTTGTGTCATGTCCGCGCCCGGACCGACGCCGACCCAGTGGCCGCCGGGGGCAAAAGCTTCCCAGTTGGCGGTGGTGACCACTACGTGCGCAGGATTGGCAACGACGATTTGCTCGGGGTTCAACTGGCCGAACGTGGACGGAATGATGCGGCGGGCAATGTTGTCGCCACCGGCCATATCGACGAACAGGCCAAAGTTCTCGTTGCCGAAACTCAGGCAGCAATCATCGGTGTAGCCGCCGATGCGCTCAATGAATACGCTGGGGCGGGGCGGGTGTTGTTTCTCGATGATGTCGGTGACGCGATGAATCTGCTGGTTACGGAAATCGATGAAGGCTTCGGCTCGTTGTTCCTTGCCGAACAGTTGGCCGAACAGGCGCATGGTCGGCTCGGTGTTCTGGATCGGATTGTTGCGAAAATCGACGTACACCACCGGGATGTCCAGGGCGTCGAGCTTTTCGATGTAGCGCGCATCTTCGGTGGCGTGCTGCGCCTCGATGTTGAGGATGATCACGTCCGGGCGCTGCGAGATGGCCTGCTCGATGTCGAAAGTGCCGTCCTCAAACCCGCCGAAGGTGGGGATTTTGGCGATGCCGGGGAATTTGCGCAGGTAGGCGTTGTAGGTGTCCGGGTCCGACTGGATCAGATCCTTGCGCCAGCCGACGATGCGCTCGATCGGGTTTTGTGTGTCGAGGGCGGCGACCAGATACAACTGCCGGCCTTCACCGAGGATGACCCGTCTGACTGGCAAATGAACCTTGACCTTGCGCCCCAGTAAATCGGTCACCTCGGTGCGCGCTGCATCCGCATCCGCTTCGGTGGCGTTGGCACTGCGTGACGCCAGGGAAAACAGGCTCAGCAGTCCTGTCAGTAACAGCGCAGCAAAAGCGTAGCTGCGTCGATCAAAAGTCACCATGGTCAAAGCCTTTGCAAAAGTCAGGTCGGCCAACGGTTCACACCGCCACCGGGCTGAACGTTTCAGAAATCGACAGTCGCCGACAGTAATAAGGTGCGCGGTGAACCTTGGGAGAACGCGCCATAAGAGGCGACGCCCGACCAGTATTCGTGGTCGAACACGTTCTGCACGGTGGCGCGGAACGTGGTCGGTCGTTCATCGATGCGGGTGATGTAACGTGCGCCGACATCGAAACGGGTCCAGTCATCCAGTTTTTGCGTGTTGGCCTGATTCACGTACTGGCTGCCGGTGTGGATAGCGCCACCGGTCAACGTCAGGCCTGCGACCCACGAGGTGTCCCATTCGGCCCAGAGGTTGGCCTGAACTTCGGGTACGCCGACCGGTTTATTGCCACGGTTGGCGGCCACGCCGGTTTTGGTCAGTTCGGCATTGAGCAGGGTCACACCACCGAGCACACGAGTGCCCGGAGTGACTTCGCCGAATACATTCAGCTCGAGCCCGCGATTGCGTTGTTCGCCCTGGACCGAAAACACCCCGCTGGTCAGTTCGCCGCTGGGTTTGGTGATCTGAAACAGGCTGAGGGTGGAGGTGAAGGTGCCATAGTCGGCCTTGACCCCGAGTTCATGCTGGCGGGAAACGTAAGGGGCGAAAATTTCGCCGGCATTGGAAGCGGTGGAGGGCGCGATGTCGCCTTTGCTCAGGCCTTCAATGTAGTTGTAGTAGAACGACACGTGATCCCAGGGCTTGAGCACTGCACCGAACAACGGTGTGGTTCGGCCGTCATCGTAGGACGTGGTGACGACGCCGGACGCATTGTAGTTGTCGGATTTGATGTTCTGTTTGCGCATGCCGAGGATCATCTGTGCACGGTCATCCAGAATCGACAGCGTGTCAGCCAGCGCCACGCCGGTCAGTTCGCTCTCGGACACTTTTGGCGTGTCCGGCTTGGGGATGCAAGGCTTCGGGCGATCCACCGGATGGTAAATATTGGAGAGGATCGGCGCGCCGGAAATGATCCCGCGAGACAACACGTCGCGGTAACGACTGACCTGCAAAGCCGTGCGATGACTGATCGGCCCGGTGTCGAAACGCAGGCGCGCACCGGCGTCGACGGTGTAACGCTCGACTTCGAACTTGTAGTAACCGGGGATCGACGAGGTGTCGCCAGCGGCGTTGATAATGGTCGGGGTCTGGTCGGACATCCGCGCAACATCCGATTTGCCGCCGCCCGCGTGGGCAAACACGGTCAGGGTGTCGCTGAGGTCGTATTCGCCGCTGAGCAACGCCGATTTGTCACGGGTTGTCGACCAACCCCAATCCTGACTGACATTGGTCCGGCCGTTGGCGGCCGAGGGAATGTCCACGCCCGAAGCGATCAGAAACGGTCGTGAGGCAGCGTCGAAGCTTTCTTTCTGGTTGAGCCAATCAAAGGTGGTGCGCAGGCGTTCGCCCTGATAATCGAGGGAAATGGCGCCGATATCGACATGGCGCGATTGATCGTCGATCACCGTATCTCCCAGTTGTGTGCTGCCGTTGATGCGCACGCCGAGGCGGCGTTCTTCACCGAAACGCCGACTGACATCGAGGTGTCCACCGAGCTGCGAGTCCATGACGTAACTGGTGGTGAAACGGGTCAGGTCTTCATCGAGGGAGCGCTTGGGCACCACGTTGATGACGCCGCCGACCGCGTTGTTGGGTGACATGCCATAGAGCAGGGCACCGGGGCCTTTGACCAGTTCGATACGCTCGGCGTATTCGGTGAACACCCGGTAGTTGGGCGCCACACCGTACACGCCGTCGAATGCCAGTTCSCCCARATTGCCTTCGCCGACGGGAAAGCCACGGATGAAGAACGAGTCGACAATCCCCCCGGTCTGGCCAGTGGAACGTACCGATGAATCGCGCTCCAGCACGTCGCCGACGGTGACTGCCTGTTGATCCTTGATCAGTGCCGAAGTGTAGGTGCTGACGCTGAAAGGCGCGTCCATCACATCGGTATTGCCCAGAATGCCCAATCGTCCGCCATTGGCCACCTGGCCGCCGGCATACACCTGCGGCAAAGATTCGGCGCGCTTTTCAGTGCCGATGACGGCCGTTTCATCCAGTGTCACCCGGCGCGGGACCAGTGTGTAGCTGCCGTCGCTGCGTAAAACCATGTCCAGGCCACTGCCTTCCAGCAAACGATTGGCCGCCTCCTGGGTAGAGAAATTGCCGATCAGCGCAGGACTGGTCAGGCCTTCGGGCAACGATGGCTGGAACGACAGAGCAATGCCGGCGTCCACCGCGAAGCTCGACAGAGTGGCACCCAGTGGCCCGGCGGGGATGTTGTAGGCGCGGACCGCGACAGAGTCCAGTTGCACCGGCACGACGGCCAAGGCAAACGGGCAAACGGCACCGATCAGGACAAGCCTTAGCAACGCACTGCGAACAACTGGTTTGAACTGACGATCCGGGCGCAGGAGGCGTGCAGCAAGCATGGATGAATGAGCCTATGAACAGGACGCAAAAGTGCTTCTCCCCTGTAGCCAGTCGAGATCAAAAAAAGTATCACCGGCTCGGTAAATATTTTTTTGACTCAGGCCGGGGAGAGCATGACCCAGTAGCCATTCAAATGGCCGCTGACGAGAATCGGGTAGGTTTGCGCCAGCATGTTCAACGTGCGCTGGCTGTCGCTGATGGGGTAGGCGCCGGAAATGCGCAGATCGGCAAGCGCCGGATCGAGACGCACGAAGCCACGGCGATAGCGCGTCAGTTCGGCGACGAAATCGGCCAGGCGCATTTTGTCCGCCATCAGCATGCCTTGGGTCCAGGCGCCGACGTAGTGGTCGGCGACGCTGAGCTGGCCAAGCGTGTGGGAAGAAAAGTCGGTGCGTTGACCGGCATTGACGATCAGGGGTGTGCTTTGGCGATTTTCCGCGAGTTCGACTTTCACCGCGCCTTCCAGCACGGCAAGGTGAGTGCGAGGTTGCAGCTCTCGAACGGTAAACCGCGTCCCTAATGCCTGCATGCGGCCCTGACGGGTGCTGACCAGAAAGGGGCGGGCGATCGGGGAAATGTCCGGTGCGGTTTGCACCAGTATTTCGCCTTCGCGCAGGTGGATGAGGCGTTGATTGGCGTCGAACAGCACGTCGATGGCGGTGTCGGTGTTCAAGGTGATTTTCGAGCCATCGGCCAGAGTCAGTTCGCGCTGCTGACCGACGGCCGTGTGATAGTCGGCGGACCACTGCTGCGATTCGGCCAGTTTCCAGCTGCCCCAACCGGCTGGCAGGATCGCCAGAATCATCGCCAGTTTGCCCAGCGCCGCGCGCCGTTCCGAGCTGCTTGGGCGATCGAGTGCCGACATGGCCAGCGACGGTGGCAAACCGCCGAGTTTGGTTTGCAACAACTGCGCGCGCGACCAGGCTCTGCTGCGTTCGGGCGTGCTGACTTTCCAGCACTCCCATTCGGCACGTTCGGTGTCACTGAGTTCGCTTTCACTCATGCGGATCAACCAGTCGGCCGCTTCTTCAAGGGCCTGGTGGTCGAGGTGCGGTTCATTGCGCCGTGCGAGCATTCATTCCACCAGCAACAGGCACTGCACGAAGGCTTGCTTCATGTAGCGTTTGACGGTGATCAGCGAAACGCCCAATTGCTCGGCGATGTCGTCGTATTTCAGGCCGCTGATCTGCGACAGCAGGAATGCGCGTTTGACCAGCGGTGGCAGGGCGTCGAGCATCGCGTCGATTTCGTGCAGGGTCTCCAGCACCATGAAACGCAGTTCCGGCGAAGGCACTTGCGGCGCGGGCACATGAGCGAGGGCATCGAGGTAGGCGCGTTCCAGTGCCTTGCGCTGATACCAGTTGACCAGAATGCCTTTGGCCACGCAGCTCAGGTACGCGCGAGGTTGCTCGATGACGGTGACCCGGGACGCGAGGATGCGGGTGAAAGTGTCCTGCGCCAGATCCGCCGCATCCATGGCGTTACCCAGTTTTTTCCTCAGCGTCGCGTACAGCCAGCCGTGATGGCCGCTGTACAGGGCTTCGATCGCGCGCAGGTGATTGTCATTATTCGCGGGAAGGGTTTCGCTCATGGCTGCAGATTTTTTATGCAATTGAGAAGTATTCCCAATGCTAGTTTACAAACCCGCTGCGACGCAAGCGCCGATTGTTGTCCTGTTCAGACTCGCGGCTGACGACGCAGCGCAGTAATCATCGTGTCGATTTCCGCCTCGGTGTTGTACGCATGCAGCGMCGCGCGGCTGACCTCCGGCAAGTTCCTGTGCTACATGTCGAGCAGGGTTGAGCGGAACGTCGAGGTGGTGACGTTGATGCGTTTTTCCTGACTGGCCAGCCACTGCTGAACCTGCGCGGCGCTGCTATTGCAATGAGTGAAGGTAACGATGCCGGATTTGACCGCCCCCAGGTCTCGCGGCGTCACGCCCGGGATATCTGCCAGTCGCTGGCGCAGATAATCCGCCAGATGCTGAATCCGCAGCCACATCGGTTCGATGCCTTGGGCCAGTGCGTATTCCACCGCTGCCCCGAGGCCCAGTTTGGCGGCGACATTACACTCCCAGTTTTCGAAACGCCGTGCGTCGGGGCGGATTTTGAACGCGTCCGCGGTTTGCAAAGACGCCGCATGCAGGTCGAGAAACGCTGGCACCAGCTTCTGGCACAGCGATCTTTCGACATACAAAAATCCCATCCCTCGCGGCCCGCGCAAGTATTTGCGGCTGGTAGCGGCGAGCATGTGGCAACCGATTTTCTGCACATCGATCGGCATCTGCCCAACCCCCTGGCAAGCATCGAGCAAAAACAGCACACCCGCCGTGCGGGCGAGGGCGCCGATCTGCTCGATGGGTTGCACCGGCCCGCCGTTGGTGGCGATCACGGGCAGGGAGATCAGCGCAACCCGATCGTCGTCGAGCATATCCTTGAGCGCCGATAACGAGACCTGGCCGTGCTCATCGTTGGGAATGACGCGAATCTCGATGCCGCACTGCTGCTTCAATTGCAGATAAGGAATGTAGTTGCCGGCGTACTCGGTAGTCGACGTCAGCACCACATCGCCGGGTTGCAGCGGCAATGAGTAGAACGCCATGTCCCAGGCGCGCGTCGCGTTTTCGATCACCGCGATTTCATCGAGTTGCGCGTTGATCAGGCGCGCGATGGCGCCATAGACATTGTCCACTTCGGCCGATTGCTGCCCGGCCGCTTCATACCCGCCGAGACTCGCTTCAAGCTGAATGTGGCGGGTCATGGTTTCGATCACCGGCGCGGGCATCAGCGCCGCGCCGGCATTGTTGAAGTGGATCAGTTGCGCGACGGCGGGTGTGTCGGCACGCAGTTGTTCAATGTTCAAAAGCTGGCTCCTTGATCAATCCCCGGGCGGGGCAGGACTCGGTTGCATCACCGCAGGCCAGTAACGCAGCGCAACAATCGGGATCAGCGCCACGACGTAGGCCAGGCAAACGAACAGATAGGTGTACTGCAAACCGTAGACCTGACTGAGCAGACCGCCGGCTGAGATCCCTGCAATCGAGGCAAATTGCGCGGTGCCCTGTGCGATTCCCAGCACATGGCCCTGCTGCGAGCTGTCGGCGGTTTTCGATATCAGCGCCATCAACACCGGCGTGGTCGCACCCAGCAATACGCCCCAGATAAAGTAGGCGATGACGAACACCACCGGATTACGGGTGATGCCCGCCACGGCGGTGAGGACGATGCAACCGATGACGACGTAGGTCATGCGCTGCAAAGTGTCTTGCTGGCCACGGTGTTCGAAATAACGCGACCACGAAGTGGCCGACAGAATGAAACCCAGCGCCAGCAAGCCGTAGCACAGGCCGACCACTGAATTGCTGACCTCGAATACCGAGCTGACATACAGCGAGAACGACGTCTGTGGCAGCATCCGCGCCAGCAACAGAATGCCCATCACGCCGAGCAGCGACAGCAACGGCGAACCTTGCCAGAGGTTGCCGGAACGGCTGGCCGGCACGGTCTTGTCCGCGACCACTGCTTTCTTCACCGGCGGCACATCCGGCAAGGTCACGGCGGCGATCACGGTGCACACCGCACACAACGCCGAGGCGATGATGTTGATCCAGAAGAACGTCGCGTAATCGAGGATCAAACCACCGACTACCGCACCCAGCAGTGAGCCGACGTTGGTCGAGATTTGCAGAATGGCGAACAGCCGCGCCCGTCGCGAAGGCGCTTCAATGCTGACGCCATACGCCTGCGCCGGAGCGATGTAGCCGGCGAACGCGCCTTGCAGGAAACGCAGGATCAGAATGACCCAGATGTCAGTGAACAGGGCCAGCCCAAGCTGGGTCAAAGACAAACCGGCGAGGGCGCGGATCATCATCAACTTGTGGCCGTAGCGATCACCGATACGGCCCCAGAATGCACTGGTCAGAATAATGCCCAGCATCGGCCCGACGTACACGGCGATGCTGGCGAAGCTGAAAACCGACTCCGAAGTCGTCAGCCCACGCAGGTGGACAGGCCAGAACGGCCCGCTCATTTCCATCGCCCCCATCGACACCAACTGGATCGCAAATAGAAGATAAATCAGGATTCGTACTCTTGAACCCTGGATGACACCTGCATGGGACATGAGTCAGCCTCGGTTAAGCGCTAGCGAGCGGGTTGGTCAGGGTGTGTTGCAAACGATAGTTGCTGTACTGCATCAAGTGCATGCGCAACAACGATCGGGTCGGCCATGGATCTTCGACGAACGCCTTGTGCTCGGTTTCCCACACTGCAGGCGAGACACGATCGCGCACGGCCTCGAAGGCAAGGTCGGTTTCCTCGCGCAAGACTTGCCACAGCCGCGTGTTGTTCAAGCCGTACTCCTTGGTCAGCCACAGGGCGATCTCGTGCAGATGCGTGAGGAACGCCGCGTCCAGCACAAACATGCGCACCGGCTCGATATCACCGCAGAACACCGTCGGCAGAATACCCGGCTGAACATGCGGTTGCAGGCTGTAGCCACGTTCTTCCAGCCATGGCGCGTAGGTGCGGCCATCGCCGAAATCGCGGATCAGCAGACTACGTGCTTTGCCGTCGGGGGAAAACAGCACCATGGTGTTTTGCTGGTGGGCTTCGAGGCCGATGCCGTACATCAAATAGRTCGCCACCACCGGGTGGGTGACCACTTTGGCGTACTCGCGGAACCAGCTCTCGACCTGTGCTGCATTGGCCCGCACGCCATCACGCTCGATCAGATCGGTGAACAACGGCCGACCACTGCCGGGCAAACGAGTGAACAGCGAGGCCACGGTAATCGGCAGGCAATCGTCATTGCGTTCGAACGCTGGCGCGCTGGCGCGATAGACCACGGACAAATGACGGCCCGGATGATCGTCCTGGGTGACCGCGTTTTTGTAACGCACACCGATTTCTTCCGGGAAGATTTCCAGGCGCTGATCGAAGCCGTTTTCGACCTCCAGAATCCTGGTGATCACCGTGCTGATGCGCGGCCCCATGTGAATCGATTTGGCTTGCAGGCTGCGCAGCTCGCTGGTCATCCATACGGCGATTGGCAATTTGATCAGCGGCGCACATTCGTCCAGCACCGGCATCATCGTGCGGTAGGACATGGTCGGCAGGGTCGGGATGTCCGGGCCGTCGGTGATCAGGATGCCTTCTTCGATTTGCGCCGCGAAGGTCTTCAGCACATAGGCCTGCAAGTGCCAGGCGTGAATCGGCAACGGCAGCCACTCGGTTTCGTCCAGGCCCTTGCTGTTGAGCGAGGCTTTCCATTGTTCCCATTGCGCCGCAAAGTTGCCAGCGAACCAGTCGTGGTAACTGGTCACGTGAGGCATGCTTTCACTTTTTGCGTTGTCGGCGCGCAACGCGGCGATGCGCAGCGGCACGTGCGCGTTGAACTCGGGCGACAGTTGCTCGACTTCCTCATCGGTCAGGCCCGGTCGGGCTTTCCACGTAGGGTAGTACGGATGGCCTTCCAGTGAACCCCACTGGTCGAGCAGGATCGCGGCGTCCTTGTTCTTGGCGTGCTGGCGCAGGTAGTCAGTGAAGCTGTTGAGCCCTTTATCCTTGGCGGCCTGTTGCAGTCGGGCGTTCCATTGCTGGCGATGCCGACGCGCGTGAGCGTCGTTGGTCAGGCTGTTTTCCATGTCGGATTTAAGCCCGGCCACGCCTTCGTCAGTCGGTTCGAAGTCGAAGCTGTCGCGCAGCACATCCAGCATGTCCTGATGGCTGGTGATGACCTGGCGCACACCTTCGTCGGTCACCAGCACCACGTCACCGTCATTGACCACCGTGTCGGCCGGGCCTTTGGCAATGTCGGAGAAAGCCAGGTGGGCGCGGCCGCCCTTGAGCGGGTAAGTGGCCTGGTTGCCCTCGACGGAAAAGCTCAGGGCCGAACGGTCGAGGATGTTTTCCGCAAAAAGGCAGCGAACCAAGCGGCGCATGGCGTTTTTGCGGGAGTAGGCGATCAGTGTCTTGAAGTCATCCATATCAGCGGTCTGCTCATCGAAAATTGAATAAAGAGATCAAGCGGCGGCGCTTGTCGTGTGTGGCCAGTGGCTCGGGAAGTAATCGAGCGCCGAGTCGCGCAGGCCTTGCATGTAGGCCACGCTCCACTGAAGGACTTCCTCGATATACGGCACCTTGAGGTCGAAACGTTTGGCCATTTCCACCAGCAGCACCAGGCCGTAGGCGACGTCTTCGTTGAAGGCCCGGCTCTCGCGCTCGATCACGTAACCGGCGCGGTTGCCGGCGGCTGGCACCATCGGCGCGAGGATGTCGTTGTAGGCCTGATTGGTGCGCAGGATCGACAGCATGCTGCTCTGGTCGCGGATCTGCTCGCCGTAGGCCTCGACGATTTCCTGTTTCAGGGATTTCACCGAGGACAGGTCGATGCCCAGTCGTTGGCTGATCACTGCGCACAAGTCCTGACTTTCCTGATCCATGCGTTCGAGGAAGTAAGCGCCCAGTTCCGGGCACTCGGTCCACCAGCACATGGGTTGCGGGAAGATCTTGCGATGCCACTGGCCGTACGGGCCGATGAGGCCGTAGATCACCGAGCTGTGCATGATCGGGTTACCCGGCGTCAGGGTGATCTCCAGATAGTGGTCGAGCATCGTCACGCACGGGCCGTACAACCGCGTCAGGATTTCCTCCAGTTGCTGACTGGACGCCCGCGACTCGCGGGCATGGGTTGCCACATACAGCTGGCTTTTGCCGCCGCCCATTTTGATCGAGCGCCCCGGTGTCAGCTCGAACGCAGTATGCGGAACATCCTTCATGCCCCAGATCACTACATTCGGCCGATCGGGCAGGGTAGCTTCAGCCAGCCAGTCGAAACCACAAAACCCCGGAATCGCGCCGACGTAAACCGGTTTGCTCGCGCTCAGATGCGGCGCAATGGCCTTCAGCGTTTGTGGTCGGGCATGGGCGGGCACGGTGATGATGACGATGTCGGCATCTTCCACCGCCGCTTTTGCATCGCTGGTTACCCGATCCAGCCGGGCACTCAGGGTCGAGCCATCGGGCAGCAAGGCCTGCATCGGCGTGTGACGGGCGTGCTGTTCGATGACCTGCGGATTATGGGTGTGCATCGAAACCTGAACGTTGGGCAGTTGCTTGAACAGGATGGCGTTGAGATGGCCGGTCCTGCCGCCACCACAGATGGCGACTTTCAACAGATTCATCGAGAGGCGTTCCTGTGTGATGGTTGAGTCATGCGACGCTCAGTTGCAGCGGCGCGGAAACGGATTCCAGCCATTGGGTCTTGCCCAGCCAGGCATCCAGTTGCGGTGCGATGCCCGGGTCGATCAGGTCGCGCTCTTGCAGCCATTTATCGTCGAACACGGTGTGCAGGTATTTCTCGCCGCCGTCGGCAATCGGCACAACTACGCTGCCGGTCAGTACGCCCTTGTGGATCAGCTCCAGCGCCTTGAAAATTGCACCACCGGTCGAGCCGCCGACCAGCAGGGCGAAGTTGCGCGCGATGTAGCGGGCCGTTTCGAACGCCTGAGAGTCGGTGACCTGCACACCCAGATCGATGCAGCTGTAGTCGAGCACCAGGCCGACAGTGTCACCGGCCGGCGTACCGGTGCCGGATTGGTAGTAGGGATAGCCGGGGTGGCCGAAGACGATCGAACCGGCGGGTTCCACCGCGACGGTCACGGTGTCCGGGTTGTGCACTTTCAAGCCACGTGCGATGCCGGTCATCGAACCGCCGGTGCCGACACAACCAACGTAAGCGCCGACAACGCCTTCAGCCTGAGCAATGGTTTCGCGGACGAAATCACTGTAGCCGCCGGCATTGGCTGCGTTGTCGGACTGGTTCATGAACACTGCCCCGGGGATCTCGGCCGCCAGTTCGGCTGCCATACGCTGGCGCTCGACCACCGCGACTTCATCTTCGCGATACGTACCTTTGACGAAACGAATGTCGGCCCCCAGAGCCTTCATCACCGCGATCTTGTCTTGCGCCGCGTGATGGTCGACCACAGCGATAAAGTGCAGGCCGAACTCGACCGCTGCCATGGCCAAGCCAATCCCGGTGTTGCCGGAGGACGACTCGACGACCACGCCGCCGGGTTTCAATCGACCGGACTTGAGCGCAGCCAATACCATGTTGCGTGCCATACGGTCTTTGATACTGCCGCCGGGATTGTTTTTTTCAATTTTCAACAATAAACGGGCGTTGGTGTCCGGAACATCGATGCCCAACATCGGCGTATTACCGATAAGGTCGGATACTTTATTCAAGATCATTTAAATTGTTTCCTTTAGTAGTCAGGTGAAAACGCAAAGTTACCTTCCGTACAACAGGTCGCCGTCAACCGCCGGGGCAGGGGGTGGCGATGAAACTCGTTCTCCAGCAAGTCCATCTGATAACCGGCGGTATTGATGTAAATCAATAAGTCGCCGGCTTGAGGCACAGTCGCGAAGTTGATCAGGCGATGAGTGATGACGTCATCGTCCAGGCAGCTATGGCCCGCTATATACGCTTGGGTCGGTGTGTCGGGCAGTTCTTTTGTGCTGATGAGTATTGGATCAACCAGGTATTCAGAAGCGAACCAGGTTTCGCAGGCGCTGAAACTGCTGCCCTCAACAAAAATTACGGTTTTGTTGTCGGCCAGTTTTTTTGTGCGTGTGACGCGGAATATTGAAATGGCCGCCTGGTCCACCAGACTCCGACCGGGTTCCAGTGCCAGGGTTATATTCTGTCGGTTCAAATAGTTTGCGATGGAGAGGCCTTTTGAGTGTTCGGCCTCGAGTAATAACGTCAACCATTGCGGCGCTGTCAGGTCGCTGCCGTAAGGGTAATAGGCAGCGGGAACTTTCAGGTTATGATAATGGCTGGGGTTATTGTCGTTTTGCAGGAACCGAGCATAGTCCTGGGGCTCGACATAACGAATCGGCAAGCCGCCGCCAATATCAATCATCCGCGGATTCAAGCCCATTTCCCTGGCCGCCTCGACGAACCCGGTGACCTCACGAAAGGCTTGTGCACGGGGTTCAAATCCATAGCCGCCGAGATGGAAATGGAAACCCTCGAAGTGAAAAGACTCAGCGTATTTCGTCAACCGTTGAAGGCCTTCGAGCAAGTCTTCCGAGCCCATTCCAAATCGACTCCCTGGACTGCTCCTAGGTCTGTAGCGCAGTAAAACCTTGGCTTTGGCAAGGCTTGGCTGTGCGTTGATCACGCTTTTCAGGTGATCGAACTCTTCCAGCGAGTCCACGCAAATCAATGAACCGGCGCTGATCAGTGCTTGATGAAACGCGGCAGTTTTGGCCGGTCCCGTGGCACAGATTTTTTCTGCTGGCGTGCCGGCTCGCAGCGCTGCATGCAACTCGTGGATGCTCGACACATCAACGCCGATCCCCGAATTTGCCGCTGCACTGAGCATGCTCTGGGACTTGTTGGCCTTGGCCCCGTAGAAAAGGGCATGAGGCACGTCGTACTGCTTCAACACCGCCAGCAAGGCATGTGTGTTTAATTCAAAGGCATGGGGCCAGACCAGATTCAATGGTGAGCCGTGTTGTTTGACCAAGTCTTTAAGTGTGCCCGGAAAGTCATTGATGAGCGTGGAAATAAGCGGGTCGGTCAGCGGCTTTAACATCTCCGGATGATGAACTTTATTTCGTTGCTCAACAGCGGGTGTATTTGTTGTAGGCATAGTTAACCCCTGGCCCCGTAAATGACGTCGCTATTGATGTTTCGATAACTAAGCGTTATCGATTCATGTAGTCTTTTTACTCGTCAGATACGAGGTCTAAACAATTTGGAGGCGGATGCCAGGCGAAATCCGGGTCTGGGTTCGAAGCGCTGATCGTAATAAATGGTTCGCAAAACAATTGCATGAGAATCCCATTCCATAATGGTTTGTACGGACGTGTTAATTGGCCACTCGTTGAGGGCCAATCCCCTGTAAATACCCGTAACTGACATTCAAATGGCATCACTGACAGGTACTTCCCGAGATACTGATGATTTGCTTTGAAGCGAGGATAGTTCCTCTTGGCGGCGTGAACAATATTGCGAACGAGAACGATTATCAAGTAAGGTTTTCAAATATTTTTGAATAAAGACCTGCTCAAGGCGAACGCATGAACGTGTTTTTACACGCTCAAGGTCTCGTTCGCCCCGAGATAAAAAGTCCCTTAAATCCTTGAACAATAAGGCGTTAAGGGCTGTTGCGAGAAACCCCGGAACAGCATGCAAATCCGCCGCTGAAGGGGCCTGAAAATTTTCAGAAATCACGACTGGTTCACGCCAAGGAGCAACACCATGCAATCCGATCGACTCAGCAGCAAAACCCCACTCGCGATCAGCTACCTGTTCGTGCCGGGCAACCGTCCCGAGCGGTTTTCCAAAGCCGTCGAAGCAGGGCCGGACGCGATCATCCTCGATCTCGAAGACGCCGTTCATCCGGACAGCAAAGCCGCCGCACGCGCCGCCATCTGGGCCTGGCAAGAGGCGACGCCGAGCGGCGCCTGCGAACGTTACATCCGCCTGAACAGCGTGAGCAGTTCGCTGTTGCGCCAGGACCTGACCTGGCTCAGCGACATGCGCTACCCCGAGCGTTGCAGCGGGATTTTCCTGCCCAAGGCCGAATGCCCCGAGGCGCTGACGCGGGTGGTCGAGTGCCTGCTGGAGTGGCAACCGGAACTGAAGATCGTTGCCATCATCGAGACTGCCAAAGGCCTGCAACAGGTCGAATCTATTGCCGCGATTGCGGGGCTGACGCGGCTGGCGTTCGGCTCGTTGGATTTCTCCCTGGACATCAACTGCAGCCAGATTCCCGAGGCGTTTGTGTTCGCCCGCAACCGTATCGTGCTGGCTTCGCGCACGGCGGATTTGCCGTCGCCGATCGACGGCGTCACCCCGGCGATCAGCGATTTGGCGGTGGTCGCCAAGGACTCGCATTACGCGCGATCGCTGGGCTTTGGCGCCAAGCTGTGCATCCACCCATCGCAACTGGCCACAGTGCAACGCGCCTTCCTGCCGGATTCGCGTCAACTGGCGTGGGCCGATCGGGTGATGAGAGCGGTTGCGACCGGTAGCCACGCGGTGCAAGTGGATGGCGAGATGGTCGACTTGCCGCTGATCGAGCACGCCCGGCGCCTGCTCGATGTGGCCAGCCAATACGCGCCGATTGTTCGCGCAGATGCCTGCTGAATCCCCGGCGAATCAGGAGATCAACCATGGAACACGGTTATCAGATTGCGCTGCGGCCGCTTTGCGAAGTKCTGCAATCGGAGCAGGTCGACCCGGCCAACGTGACGATGCTGCGCGAGTCGATTATCCGGGCCGGGCATTGGCTGGAACCGATCATCGTCGAGCGCTCGCGAGGCATCGTGATGGACGGCAATCATCGCTTCAACGCGGCGTTGCAGTTGGGCTTGAAGCGAGTGCCGTGCATCCAGCTCGATTACACCGATCCGCGGGTGTGTGTGCGGCATTGGCAGACCGGGCAGGCGTTCGAAGTAGCGCGGATTTTCACCACCATCGCCCGCGGCGAGATCTTTCCGTACAAGACCACCCGGCACGCGTTTGACCCAGCGTTGCCAGTGGTCGCGATACCGCTGGAGCACCTGTATGCCTGACCTTGGCCGCACAGAAGCAAAAAAACTTTACCGAGGGTGATACTTTTTCGCAGATCGACTGGCAATGGGAGTGATTACCATTTTCCCTTGATGAATAGGATCCTCACGTCATGCCTGTTGTCAGTCGTCCTTGCGGTGAGCGCGTGTTAACACTCGCCATTCGTACCGCCATGCTGAATTTTGTTTTGGTCGCAGGAAGCGCCAACGCCTGGGCCGCCAGCCCTGAGCAACAAGCCGTTGCCGCCGACAAGACCTCGAACATTTCGGCTGCGACGCCGACCGATGACGGCACGGATACGCTGACCCTCGGCACCACCAACATCAACGCCCGTTACAACGGCGCGACCTCATTGCCGCAAGCGTTCGCCGGTGGCCAGGTTGCGCGCGGAGCTCGCCTGGGCATGCTGGGCAACAAGGACGTGATGGACACCCCGTTCAGCGTGACCAGTTACACCGCCAAGACCTTGGCCGACCTGCAAACGGTAACCGTGGCCGATGCACTGGAACGTGATCCATCGGTGCGTTCMACCGGTCAGACGGGCGGCATCGTCGACTCGTTTTTCATCCGTGGCTTTCCGGTCGGTGAAGGCAATCTGGGCGAACTGGCGTTCGATGGCGTGTATGGCGTAGCGCCGAACTACCGCGTATTCACCGAGTACGCCGAGCGCGTTGAAGTGCTCAAGGGACCGGGCGCGCTGATGTACGGCATCTCGCCCAACAGTGGCGTCGGTGGCGTGATCAACATCGTTCCCAAGCGCCCGCTGGATGAAGACCTGACCCGTTTCACCGGCACTTACGCCTCGGATTCCCAGGTTGGCGGTCATCTGGATCTCAGTCGTCGCTTCGGTTCGGAAAACCAGTTTGGCGTGCGCTTCAACGGCAACCTGCAGGGCGGCGACACGGCCATTGATGATCAGCACCGCGACCTGGGCATCGGTGCCATCGCCCTAGATTATCGCGGCGAGCGCTTGCGCTTGAACCTTGATTACATCAGTCAGAAAGAGAGCTTCGATGCACCGTCGAGGCCATTCACCGTCGCGCCTGGTATTGATGTCCCGTCCGCGCCCAATGGTCGTACCAACCTGCCGCAAGACTGGGGCTGGTCGGACACCAAAGAGCAGTCGGCCTTGCTGGGGGGCGAATATGACCTGACTGACGCGGTTACCGTGTTTGCCCATGCCGGTGGCGGCAAATCGGACGTCAAGCGGTTGTCTGACCAGGTGCCGAGAATCCTCAATGAGGCAGGCGATACCAGCAACATTCCGGGTTACTACAAATTCAACGTCGATCGTTCGACGGCCGATGTCGGCATCCGCGGCGTGTTCGCTACAGGGCCGATCACTCACACGACCACGCTGATGGCGACCCAGTACCAGGATGAACTGTCCCGAGGGATCAACAACGGCACCGAAATCCGTTCGAACATTTACCACCCGATCGATGTGCCCAAGCAATTCATCAACTCGCCGAAGGTGCTGCGCATTTCCGAATCGGATCTGTCCGGCGTCGCGGCGACCGACACGTTGTCCATGCTCGATGACCGCTTTCAGTTGACCCTCGGTGTACGTCGCCAGTATATCGAATCACGCAACTACAACGCCGCAGGTTCGGTCAGCTCGAAATACAACGACAGTGCCACGACTCCACTGGTCGGCGTGGTGGTCAAGCCTTGGGAAGATGTCTCGCTCTATTACAATTATGTTGAAGGCTTGAGCAAAGGAGACATCGCACCAGGCACGGCGGCCAACGCCGGTGAGAGTTTCGCCCCGTACACATCGAAGCAGCATGAACTCGGCGTCAAATATGAGTTCGGTACGTTCATGACCACGCTGGCGTTGTTCCAGATCGAGAAGCCAAGTGGTGAAATCGGTGCCGGCAACGTGTTCTCGGTGCAGGCTGAACAACGCAACCGCGGCATCGAGTTGAGCATGTTCGGCGAAGTCGCGCCGGGCACGCGCTTGATGGGGGGCGTGACTGTGCTTGACGGCGAGTTGACCGATTCGGCGACAGCAGCCAACCGCGGCAACAAACCGGTGGGTGTGCCGGACGTGCAAGCCAACTTCTGGGCCGAATGGGATACACCATGGCTTGAAGGCTTCACTCTGACCGGTGGTGCCATTTACACCGACAGCCAATTCGTCAATCAGGCCAATACGCAGGAGCTGGACGCCTGGACCCGTTTCGATGCCGGCGCGCGTTATGCCACCAGGATCGAAGGCCGGCCAACGACATTCCGCGCCACCGTGCAGAACGTGTTTGATCGTGAGTACTGGTCGGGCGTTGCTTCGTACGGCGCATTCTCCCCGGGTTATCCGCGGACCTTGCAGCTGTCGGCCACCGTCGACTTCTGACGAAGACGGGAAGGGTTGCTACGGCAGACGTAGCAACCCCATCTGAACATTTCGCAAAGGGAGTATTCGCGTGTTGAACAACTCAGGCTCAGCGGCTGAAAGCGCACCTTCACCGTTTCGGACAGCGACCAATCAGCTGGCGTTCGTATGCGATCGCAGCCTGAATGCACACATCCGTGAATTGCTTCGTTTCTATGGACTGCGCGCGAGTCTGATCCGCTTCAAGGTCCTCAATGCGCTGGTCGCCGCCACTTTGGATGGGCGTGCCGTCGGTGTCCGTGGGGTACATGCCTATCTGGCGTCGCTGTCTGCCGGGATGACATTTGTCAGTGTGCGCGAAGTGCTTAAACGCCTGTGCGACGAGGACGTGATCCTGCTTCAGGCCGACAAGAGCTACCGTATCACCGACGAAGCCTGGGCGATGCTCAAGCAGCATCTGGATGGCTGAAAGGTGTTTTCGATTGGCTGTTTTCGTCGCGGCCCTCGAACCCATGAAAGTGATATACCGTCCTCTTTAAAGACTCTCAGGATCCCCGAAAAACATTTTGACTGGGCTCTAGGGCGGTGGTTACAGGGCCAAAAATTTTGACGTTGCCCCCAATCTTGCCCCCGCTCGTACCCGCTACACGAGTGATTGCGAACGGGGATTCTGACTGAAATTCAGTATGGTACTTGGTGGTTTTGGGTGGAACGCTCATTTAAATTTAGCTGGGCGGCTTGTTCCATTGGTTGGCTACTGATGCATCTCCGTAACGGACATAGTGAAAACCAGCTTGGATCTGCCAGCGTTGGAATAAGAGTGAAGAACATCGGTTTTCGCCACTGCTGAGCTTCCAGCAGGGATGACCAATTCTGTTTCCCCTACCACACACTTCAGCGTCCCTTTCTCCACATGAAACAGTTCAAGCGTGCCCTGAGGGTGTCCCTGTGATGTGAAGGATTCTCCTGGAAACATTTCCCAGCGCCATAGTTCGATCATGTTGGGGCCTGTGGTGCCCGCAAGAAGCCGCGCTGTCCCTCCGAGGTCTCCAGTCCAGAGAGTGGGGATGTCTTGACTGTCGATAATATGGGCAGAAGGCGCTTCGGTCACATTGACGATGTCTGCAACTGACAGGCCTAGCGCAGCAGCGATTTTGCAAAGGATGCCAATGCTGGGATTCGCCGTACATTTCTCTATTTCAACGACCATTCCCTTGCTCACCCCAGAGCGACGGGAAAGCTCGTCCAGAGTAATTTTCTGCGCCTTTCGTGCTTGTTTAAGCGTGCGTGCGACGGCCAGGCTCACGGTCTGAGCGTCAGCGCCAGGGGCGGTCGATATACCGGTATTTATGGTCATTGGTAATGATCATGAGGAAAAAATGTGCAGGGATTCTCGGCTGTTGACGATAGTCTCGTCAATCAACTCGGTGGTTACAGCAGGTCAGCATGGTCGATATATTGACTTTTTTGGTCGGCAATGACTAGCATAAAGTGACATGTGGATCACTGGAGGTTTTTGATGCTGTCTGTACTGCCGTTAATCGACCAAACCATTGCAGAGCTGGCTCCGGGCTTCAGGGCTCTGAGCATTGTGGTGGAAGCTGCGCCTCTGACCCACCCTGATGTTGCTCAGGCGGCTTTGGACCGTGCTTGCAAGGCGGTATTGTCGGGCGACCCAGTCTGGGGAGAAGCCCATCTGGCAGCATGGGCAGATACCTTTCGAAAGTTTGGGGCTAAGCCGCAACGGACTCCTAGCTCAGCCGAAGCGTTGCGTAAGCGGGTTTTACGTGACGGCAGCTTGCCGAGCCTGGATCCCATCGTCGACCTCTACAATGCCATCAGTATTGAGTATGCGATCCCGGTCGGCGGGGAAAACATAGAAGCCTATGTTGGCTCTCCGCAGCTCGTTGCCGCTGACGGCACCGAGCCTTTTGACACCATGAAAGAAGGTGCTCCTGCTTACGAGTATCCAGACGCTGGTGAGGTGGTATGGCGCGACGATACAGGCGTGACATGCCGTCGCTGGAATTGGCGGCAAGGTGTCAGAACCCGGCTGAGTGCTGAGGCAAAACACATGTGGTTCATTCTGGAAAGTTTGCCGGCAATGCCGCTTGAAGCCCTGACTGAAGCTGGCGACAAGCTGATTGAAGGCCTGCAGAGGATGATGCCAGGCGTCAAGATAGAGAGTTCGCTGATTGGTCCTGGAGCCAATGAGTCGATCGGCGAATGCATGGAGTGATGAACGATGTTTACCGGTCTTAGCGCATTTCCTTTGACGCCCATGAATGAGCAGGGAGTGGACGAAAATGCGTTCACTCGCCTTGTGCAGCAACTGGTGACGGCGAAAGTAGATTCCATTGGTGCTCTCGGGTCTACAGGAAGCTATGCGTATCTTTCTCGGGCTGAGCGCTCTCGAGTTGCGCAGTTGGCGGTAGAGGCGGCGGGGGATGTGCCTGTCATGGTCAGTATTGGATCGCTACGCACCCGCGACGTGTTGTTGCTAGCTGAGGATGCACAGAGGGTGGGGGTCAAAGCCTTGTTGCTGCCACCCGTTTCCTATCAGAAATTGTCTCAGGACGATGTATTTTCGCTGTATGAAACGGTTACGGCCAATATCTCAGTCCCGCTATGTGTCTATGACAATCCTGGCACCACCCATTTCGAATTTACTGACGAACTGCATGGGCGCATTGCCGAGCTACCCAATGTGAGCTCAATCAAAATCCCGGGCGTTCCCGAAGCCCCCTACCTGGCCAAGGCACGCGTGGATGGTCTTCGAAAGCTGATTCCGAACCACGTTACGATCGGAGTAAGTGGTGATGCGTTTGCTGCTGTCGGCATGAATGCTGGCTGCGACGCTTGGTACTCCGTCATGGGAGGGCTGTTCCCCAACACTGCACTTGCAATCACGCGAGCGGCATTGTCAGGTGATGCCTGCGAGGCTACACGCCTTTCTGAGTCATTAAAGCCGTTCTGGACATTGTTCAGGCAATTCGGAGGAAGCTTGCGCGTGGTAGCTACAGCAGCGGAGCTTCGTGGTTTTACCCACTCTCCGAGCTTGCCACTGCCGCTCAGAACGATAACTGGGGAAGGGCGTAAGCGAATTGCCGCGGTGATCGATGAGCTTGAACTGAGCTGAATATCGGCTGGGACATCGAAAGAGAAAGCCTCCCCCATCCTCCTTGATGAGGCAGGAAAACGGGTGCCTAGAGTTTCAAAAACGTTGTGAAATGGTCCTTGTGATCCTGCAGGATTTCCCGTGGCAGGATCGTGCCGATACCCCCTCGATGCTGTAGACCATGGGAAAGTACATGGGCAAGGATTTGCTCCTTGGTCATGTTGCCTGGTTTTCCGTCCTTGAAATTAAATGCCACTGGATCAGACAGCTCCATTGCCGTGACTGATTTCGTGTAGTTAACAAACCATTGATTTGCTCTCGAAAAATCCTCCTTCAACTGACTGATGTCTTGCCGTTGTTCGGTGACGACGTCATCAAACTCGTCGGGTTTTCCTTGCAGTCGGGCGATGAACAGTTGATCAACAATATTGATGTGGCTGAGCCAATAGCAGGCCTTCTCCATTTCTACTGGAAAGGACGTTGCCGCAGGTGCTTTCAGGCACTTGAATAGCGCCTCCTCAGACCATGCCTTGTACTGATAAAGCGAGTGCAGCAAGTCCCTGGTACACATGGTGTTCTCCCGATTTTCTAAGCGTTAGTGTCCCTGGCCCGTTGGAAACGGTAAGCGACAGGGCGCCTTCCTGCAGCGGCGCCGGATGCCGTTGGACAGATTAAATAGTCACTATATTGACTTTTATAGTCAATGGTCTGAAGCTGGTAGCAGGCGGTGAAAGTCGCCGCACTGAATTTCAGCAGAGCATCGCCTTGCGGGTGGCAGCTCGTAGATGGCGAGAGGGTGTCTAAGATCATGAAGTACGTCAGCACACGGACGCCTGGTAAAACATTCGAATTCAGCGAGGTACTGATGAGCTCGTACGCGCCGGATGGAGGTTTGTTCGTGCCGTGCAAGGTTCCCCGCTTCCAAAGTGATGAACTCTCCAGGTTGGAATGGCTGCCCTTTCATGAGCTGGCCCGCCATGTGATCGAGCCTTTTCTGGGGGGGTGGGTCCCGCAAGATCAGCTGTCTCAGATTCTCGAGGAGACGTTTGACTGCTTCAAAAGCAAAGCGGTTGCGCCGCTTTATCAGACGGCAAGTAATGAGTGGATATTAGAGTTGTTTCATGGACCAGCAGGCGTCTATCAAGACTTTGGCCTCCAATTGATGTCTCGCCTGGTTGAGTACTCTTTACTGAAGTCGGGAAAGAAAGCGTTTGTTGTGGGTTGCACGGGCGGAGACACGGGCGCTGCTGCGATTACAGCGTTTTCAGGGATCCAGGGCGTCACCGTAATTGTATTGCATCCTTCCAGAGGAATAACGGAAGAGCATCGACGTCGCTTATTGAGTACTGATGAAGAGAATATTGTAAACGTTGCAGTGGATGGGGATTATTCTGATTGCCATCGGCTATGCGAACAGTTCTTTGGGTGTAACAACAAAACGCAGCAGCATCTCATATCGTTCAATTCAGTGAATTGGGTCCGGGTGCTTGCACATCTATCCTTCTATTTTTATTCCGCCCTTCAGCTCGGGGCGCCTAAGAGAGAAGTTGCCTTCAGTGTGCCAACCGGGAATTTTGGTGCGCTGTATGCAGGTTATATTGCCAGGGAGATGGGGTTGCCTATCCGGCAATTGATCGTCGCCACCAATGCCAATGCTGGCCTACATAATTTTCTCCAGTCTAATCTCTACAGTCGCAATCAGATTCGCCTTACCAATACGCCTAGTATGAACGTTTCACTGGCTTCGAATTTTGAACGCTTGCAATGGAGCATTCTTAATCGGTGCGGAGATAAAGTAGCCCGGAATATGGAGCTGTTAGAAGGCGAGGGAGCTATTCAGTTAGAGCAAGATGAATGGTTGGAGGCGCGAAAACTTTTCGACTCGCTGGCCGTGGAAGACTCGGATGCGTTCAGCAGTGTTCATGAGGTATTTGTGCAGAGTGGTTATCGGGTCAGTGCCAATACCGCGATTGGCTTGCGAGCCGCTCGTGTCTGCAGGCGCAGCTTGCTTATTCCCATGATCTGCTTAGCGACAACACACCCATCAAAGCCTGCTGCAGCGATCGATGAATTGGACGCGTTCGGTACCATAAAAGGCATAGGCGCTCCTCGGCCTGCAGATAAGTGTATTTCAATCCCTAATGATATTGGCGCACTGATGCAGCTCATCGGGACGTTGTCCACAGACACGGAGTATCGCTCGTTATAAGTTTGGAGTCAGAGATGAAACGTGTTTTAGATAAGGTTGATGAGAAAATATTGGAAGAACTTACCCGTAATGCGCGGCTTGCTCACAATGACATTGCAATGAAAGTAAACTTGTCCAGGAATGCCGTCAGACTCCGGATTGAACGATTGGAGCGCGATGGATACGTCAGGGGGTATACGATCATTAAAGGGATGCCCTCCACGGATGCCGGGCCCATCAACGCGTTAATCTTCGTTTATCGTAAAGACAGGATGCGTGATGCTGAGGTTGTCCGTTCTGTTGCAGCTATGCCTGAAGTCATTTCATGCAATGTGATGAGTGGTGATCTTGATATTGTATTGACTGTTGAGGCTATGAACTCAGATCGTATTCATAGGGTCTGGAGTGAAATTTCAGCGTTGCCAGGGGTTCTAAATACTGTAACGTCTTTTGTTTTATCCAGCACCAAGTAGCACGGGCGAAAGCAGAGTGCGCTGTTGTACGAGCATTTTGCTCGCAACAATGTTCTGTTTGCCATATTCGTTAAAGCAAGTTAACGGATTACTATTTCAGCACCAAAACATAACAATGAGAATTTTGTCGTGACTGAGTATAAAATTGCTCTACTTGGCTTCGGCGGTGTCAATCGCGCCCTAACTCAGCTTATTGCCGATAAGAACTCGCGCTGGGCAGATGAGTTGGGTTTCAAGCTGAAGATTGTCGGCGTCAGCGACCTTTACCTTGGCTCAATTATCAATAAAGACGGTCTGGATGCTCGTGAGTTGGCTGCAGTGCCTGCCGCAAAAGGGGGCTTCAGAACCTTGCCAGGCGGCAGTGCTGAACCCGCTAACGAAACGGTCATCCGCTTCTCGGGTGCCGATATCATCGCTGAAGCAACGTTCACCAACCCTGTGGACGGTGAGCCAGCCACTACCTTCTGCCGCTGGGCTCTGGAGAAGGGCGTTAGCGTTGTGACCACCAACAAAGGGCCGGTGGCGCTGCATGCTGAAAGTTTGAAAGCGCTGGCTGAAAGCACCGGTGCCCGGTTCGAGTTTGAAGGTTCTGTGATGAGCGGAACGCCCGTTATCCGTTTGGCCAAGGAGTCGCTTGCGGGTTCGGAAATCAGCGGCTTCAAAGGGATTCTCAACGGTACATCCAACTTTGTCCTCTCCAGCATGGAGACGGGTCTGGACTTCTCCAACGCTGTCGCAAAGGCCCAGGAGTTGGGTTATGCCGAAGCCGATCCAACAGCGGATGTGGAAGGGCACGATGTCCGTCTTAAGGTCGTCATTCTGGCGAATGAACTGCTGGGTGCAAAGCTCAAGCCTAGCGATGTTCTGTGCAAGGGCATCTCTGAAATTACCGCCAAAGATATTGCTGAGGCAACGAAAGCCAATGCCCGGTGGAAGCTTATCGGCAGTGCAGAGAAGCTGAGTGATGGCTCGATCTCTGCCTCGGTTAGTCCTCAGTTACTGCCATCCAATGACGCGCTTTGCGGTGTGAGTGGAGCAACCAACGCAATCACCTTTAATACCGCCATTCTCGGCCCTGTCACTGTCGTGGGTGCGGGTGCCGGTCGCTTTGAAACCGCCTTTGCCTTGCTCGCCGATATCGTGAGCATCCACAAGATTAAAACCCAGTCAGGTAAGTAATCATGAATAGCTTGAGTCTCTCACTCGCTGCTGATTATAAGGCCATTACGGTGCTTAGCCCGTTTGACGGTAGCAAGGTGGGTGAGGTGGCAGACATGCCTGCTTCATCGGCCACCACGATAGTCGACACGGCTAGTTTGGGTGCCTTGATTGCCAAGGACCTGCCGCGACATGAACGGGCACGCATATTGGAAAAGGCGGCGTTCTCGGTTGAGGGTGATAAGGACGCCTTTGCCAAACTGATTGTGGCGGAGTCGGGTAAAACGCTGAAGCAAGCGAGAAAAGAGGTGTTGCGCTGCGTCAATACGTTGAAGTTGTCGGCCGAGGAGGCCAAGCGTAATGCCGGTGAAGTGATTCCTTTCGATGCTTATGTCGGATCCGAATCTCGCCAGGGATGGTTCACTCGCGAGCCCCTGGGTGTAATTGTCGCGATCACACCTTACAACGACCCCCTAAATCTGGTCGCACATAAATTGGGACCTGCCATTGCGGGGGGGAATGCAATTGTTCTCAAGCCGTCTGAGCTCACACCTCTATCAGCGATCAAACTGGTGGATTGTCTTATCGACGCAGGCCTGCCTCCAGTTGTTGTGACAGTCGCCACAGGAGGTGCTGCTCTGGGCAAGGCCTTGGTCGCGCACCGGGCGGTACGCATGGTTTCGTTCACGGGCGGCTTCGTCACGGGTGAGCAAATCTCGCGTACAGCCGGGCTCAAGAAACTGGCGATGGACCTCGGCGGAAATGCCCCGGTTATCGTAATGGCYGATTGCGATCTGAATGAAACAGTCGATTCGTGTGTGTCGGGTGCTTTTTGGGCTGCCGGACAGAATTGCATTGGCACCCAGCGGATTTTAATCGAGGCGCCACTCTACGAAGCATTCAAAACACGCTTCATTGAGAAAACCAGCCAGTTGATCGTGGGTAATCCAGCGGATGAGCAGACGGATGTCGGCCCGATGATTACTCAGGCGTCAGCCAAGCGTACCGAGGAGGTGGTGAATGACGCCATCGCTAAAGGCGCAACCTTGTTGTTTGGCAATACACGCAACGGTTCGCTTTATTCGCCCACCGTTCTGGAAAGCGTCGACCGCCACTGCAAGCTGTGGTGCGAGGAAGTGTTCAGCCCTGTCGTGATACTCCAGAGCGTAGGTTCCCTGGATGAGGCCCTGACGCTCGCCAACGAACCAGACTACAGCCTGCATGCGGGGATCTTCACCAGTAATTTGAATGTTGCGCTGAAGGCAGCCAAGCGGCTTGAGGCTGGCGGCGTCATGATCAACGACTCCTCGGACTATCGATTCGACGCAATGCCTTTCGGTGGTTTCAAGTACGGGAGCATGGGGCGTGAAGGTGTGCGTTTCGCCTACGAAGATATGACGCAACCCAAGGTTATTTGCATTAACGGTGTGAGTGGAAGCTAAACAAATCGTTCGAGTTCACGACGAATGACACAACAATAAAATCAGAGGAATCGACATGCGTCCCGATAAGCACAACCTATCAACATTATCTGCAGCGACGCTGGCAGTTCATGGCGGGAATGTCGCGGATGTCACCAGCGGTGCCGTCCGTACTCCATTGGTAATGGCTAACTCCTATCTCTTGCCC
>NZ_JBFULI010000045.1:0-50947 GCF_056400405.1 Pseudomonas sp. P5_B3
AGCAAACGCTACGCCTCGCGTTTCGCCAACAACCTGCGCCGCCRCCTGCTCAAGGACGCCACCCCGGACACCGGTTGCGGCCTGAAGCTGATCGAGCGCGCGGCGTTCTTGCGCCTGCCGTACTTCGACCACATGCATCGCTATATTCCGGCGCTGATCCAGCGGCATAACGGGCGCATGATCGTGCACCCGGTCAACCACCGGCCGCGCACGGCCGGGGTGTCGAAATACGGCAACATCGACCGCGCCCTGGTGGGCATTCTCGATTTGTTCGGAGTCTGGTGGCTGATCAAGCGCACGCGGCTGAACACCATTGCCCAGGAGATCGAAGGATGATGTTGTCTCGTGAAACCTTGTGGCTAGTGGTCGGCTTTGCGGGGCAGGTGGCGTTTACCGGGCGGTTTGTCCTGCAGTGGCTGTACAGCGAGTACAAGAAACGCAGCGTGATCCCGACCAACTTCTGGTACCTGAGCATCGTCGGCAGCACCTTGTTGCTCGCCTACGCCATTTATCGCCAGGACCCGGTGTTCATCGCCGGCCAGGCCTTTGGCTCCATCGTCTATTTTCGCAACCTGCAATTGATTGCCAAAAGCAGAAGCGTGAAGGAATAACCATGCGTAGATCACTGTCGCCCAGGGTCGAATGCCTGGGCCTGATGCTGCTTGCCCTGCTGTTGATCGGCGCGGGGCTGGGGTTGCGTCAGGCACAGAATGTGGATGAGGAGCGTTTCCTCGGCGTCGCACTGGAGATGCTGCAAAACGGCTCGTGGCTGATCCCGCACCGGGCCGCCGAGATCTACGGCGACAAGCCGCCGATTTTCATGTGGACGGTGGCGTTCTTCACCTGGCTGACCGGCAAGCCGAACATCGCCCTTTATATCCCGGGACTGTTTTCGGCCGTGACGGTCACGGCGATGGTCTATGACCTGGGCCGTCGCCTGTGGACCCAGCGCACCGGGCGCAACGCCGCGCTGTTGTACCTGGCGACGTACCAGACCTACAGCATCCTGCGCACCGGCCAGATCGACAGCTTGTTGATTCTGTTCACCTCCCTGGGCCTCTACGGTCTGGCGCGGCACCTGTTGCTCGGCCCTGCGTGGCGCTGGTTCTACGCGGGCTGCGCGGCCATGGGCATTGGCGTGATCACCAAGGGCGTGGGTTTCCTGCCGGCGCTGTTGCTGATTCCGTACGCCTATGCGGTGCGTAAAGACTGGCACGGTGTGGTGGCCATGCCCGGCGAGGCGCGCAAGTGGTTGCTGGGGTTGGTGGTGATGCTGGCAGCGATTGCGATCTGGCTGTTGCCATTGGCCTTGTCCATCATCGTCAATGGCAGCGCTGACGAAATTGCCTATGCGCGGGAGATCCTCCTGCACCAGACCGCGGGCCGTTATGCCGCCGCGTGGCATCACCGCGAACCGTTCTGGTACTTCTTCACCAATGTGATTCCGCAGTACTGGCTACCGCTGGTGCTGGTGCTGCCATGGCTGGTCCCCGCCTGGCGCAGGCAGTTGCAAAAACGTGATGGCCGGGTCCTGGTAGTGCTCGGTTGGGTGGTATTGGTGGTGCTGTTTTTCTGCATCAGCAGCGGCAAACGCAAGCTGTACATCTACCCGGCGCTGCCTGGGCTGGTACTGGTTGCCGCACCGTTGATCCCGTGGCTGCTCAAGCGCTGGTTCAAAAGGCACCCGCGTTTGCGTCGGGTGTTCCCGGCGCTGGTGGCGACCTGGTTCGTGCTGTGGTTCGCCCGTGGTTTCATCGAACCGCTCAAGGAAGGCACCAACATTGATCAGGTGCTCATGGCGCAGGCTGCGACCATGACCCAAGGCGCCGATCTGGTGCTGGTCAACTGGGAGGAAGGGCACTGGTTGTTCGCCCGTCAGCCGATCGTGCATTTTGGCATGGACTACTCCTCCATCGAGAAGGCTGCGCAGTACCTGCGCGAACACCCCAAGGCCTACGCTCTGGTGCCGGATGACGTACTGAACCAGTGCTTCAAACCCGAAGCGGCCCGTGAACTGGGCGAAAACTCCCGGGCGAACTGGTCGATCGTGGGGGCGGATGCCGACAACGGCAAATGCCTGCCGCAAGAGGCTGGCAAAGCCTATCGGTTTACCTGGAGCGACCCGCATATGCCAGCGCTACCGGCGCAGGTGGCCAATCCCTGAGAGCAAAAAAAGGGCCGTTTGAATAAACGGCCCTTTCTCTTCGTTCGTCGCCTGTCACTGACTGGCATCCAGCACCACGCGGTAGCGCGCCTTGCCACTGCGCAAATGATCGATGGCTTCGTTGATCCGGCTCATGGGAAACATCTCGACCTGCGGCAGGATCTGATGGCGGGCGCAGAACTCCAGCATCATCGCGGTGTTGGCCGGTGAGCCGACCGGTGAGGCGGACAAGACTTTTTGCTGGGGAATCAGGTTGAACACGTGCACCGGGATGGCGTCGGGCACGACGCCGACAAAGTGCAGGCGACCCTTGCCGCGCAAGGTGGCGAGCATGGCCGTCCAGTCGAGGTTGGCGTTGGCGGTGACCAGGAGAAAATCCAGGGTACCGGCAATGGCATTGAGCGCATCGGTGTCGGTCGAGGCGACCACCTTGTGCGCACCCAGGCGCCTGGCTTCGTCCTGCTTGCTCAGCGATGAGGTGAACGCCGTGACTTCGCAGCCCCAGGCGTTGAGGAAGCGCAGCGCCAGGTGACCGAGGCCGCCAATGCCCACTACGCCAACCCGGTCAGTGGGCTTGATGCCGAATTCCACCAGCGGGTTGAACACGGTCGAACCGGCACAGAACAACGGCCCGGCCATCGCCGGGTCGAGCCCGGCCGGGATCGGCAGGGCCCAGGCCCAGTGCGCGCGAATGCGGTCGGCAAAGCCGCCGTTGCTGCCGATGATGGTCGGTTGCACGGTGCGACACAGGTTATGCGAGCCTTCGATGCACGACGTGCAATGCATGCAGCTGCCCTTGTACCAACCGATGCCCACTCGTTGGCCCAGTTCCAGGCCGCGAACCTGGTCGCCCACCCGCACGATACGGCCGACCACCTCGTGACCGGGAATAAAGGGGTAGCTGCTGATGCCCCAGTCGTTGTCGATCAACGACTGGTCGGAGTGGCAGACGCCGCAATATTCCACGGCGACTTCCACCTCATCGCTTCCCAGCGGGCCGGGATCGTAGCTGAAGGGTTCCAGTGGCGCGCCCGCTGCCGTGGCGGCCCAGCCGGTAAAGGTGGTGAGTTCGCTGCTGTCGCTCATGGGATACCTCCAGATCAGAAGTCAGGGGTTTGAGCCGCTGGAGTGCAGCGGCGGAGCGAGGAAAGTGTAGCGGGTTGCAGGCGTTGCATCGGGCGCGAGCGTTGATGCTTGAACACCCGACGCATACACCCACTGTCACTGTTCGAACAATTGGCGATTGGCCCCTACGAAGTCAGCCACCGTTTGCGGCGCTTGACCGGTTACTTGCCCGATCACGCCGTCCACTCCGGAAAAGATCCCGTTCTGGTAATCGACGGCCACCGCCAGGAAGTGCTGGATGACAAATTCCGGCAGATCGTAGGTCTGCAGGTGCTGGCGATACTCGTCCAGCGTCGACGGACTGTAGGTGATGGTGCGGCCGACGATGGCGCTGATTTGCTCGGCAATTTGCTGATGGCTCAATTCGACGGGACCGTACAGCGGGTAGGTCTTGCCGATATGGCCGGAAGGCTGGGTCAGTAGCCTGGCGATCAGGCGGGCCTGATCTTCGGCGGCAATCGGTGCGTGCCGCCCGTTACCGTACGGCAGCGTTATCTTGTTTTCCTTGACGATCTGATCCAGCACCCACGGAAAAATCAGCCATTCGGAAAAGAACGTCGGGCGAATGTGCACCACCGGCACGCCCGACCAGTCGAGTACGCGTTCGGCGATCCAGTGGTCGCGGGCGGCATGGCTCAGAGAGTCTTCGCGGGCGGAAATCTGCGACATCTCCACCACCACCTCGACGCCTGCGCGCCGTGCGGCATCGGCAAAGTAGGCGGTCGCCTGAATGTAGCCGGGACGAACCGGGTAACACAGGTACGCGCCGGTCACGCCCTCCATGGCGCGCAGGATGTCGTCGTGCTCGAGCAGGTCGCCAACGAAAATTTCGGCGCCCTCGCTTTGCAAGGCGGCACTGCGCTCGTCCAGATGATGCACGAAGGCTCGCACCGCATGGCCTTCATTGAGCAAATGACGGACGGTGTAGACGCCGGTTTTACCGGTTGCTCCAGTGATGAGGTATTTGCGTGGCTGCATGATGGGTTCTCTCTCTGTAATAAACGGGAAGTGGATCAGCTGTCGAAGGGTGCGTTGTCGATCAGGTCGCAGACATTCGGGCAATCGAAGCCATGGACATGGCGGCGCCCGACATCGGCGAGCCCGGTGCCAATGGCCGTATGGGGTTTGTTCCTGGCCACTTCGGCAATGGCCTGGGTAAAGGCCGCTTTCATGCCGATGCGGGGGTAGAGCGCGAGCGTGTCGTCGACCAGCGACGGGGTGATTTCATCCAGGTGCAGGCCCATGACATCGACGTGGGCGCCCATATGGATCAGGGCGATTTCCGGCTGTTTGCGGTCGGCGATGCCGGCGCTGGAGTGCAGGGCAATCGCATCCCAGACCTGTTCAGCTTTCGCCTGCGCATAACCGTTCGCCAGGAGAAAACGACGGGCGGCATCGGCGCCATCGACTTCAAAGCGCTGGTCGGCGGCAAACTCGGGCGTCAGCCCCAGATCGTGCAGCAGTGCGGCGAGGTAGACCGCTTCCCGGTCGTACTGAAAACCCCGGCGCTGGCCGAGGAATTCGGCAAACCACCATGTCCGGTGCACATGATGCAAAAGCGCCCTGGAGTGGACGCGCTCCACGAGCGATGCGGCTCTGCGGGCTAGCTCGGAGTCTGGAGCGCTGAAGCCGCCGATGCTAATGGGTGTATTCATGTTGCCTCCCGGGAATGAACTTGGCTTGCCATTCACTCTAGGGATGTGCGGTGTGGCGCAATTGACTATTTACGGATGATTTGTGCCAATATTGACGTCTTGAACGAGCAGGAGCTCGCCGTGATGAACAAGACGAAACCTGGCCATTCATTGAGGGGCCGCATGCCAAAACGCGTGGTGATTCTGGGGTTGCCACCCGTCGACGGGCTCGACGTGATCGGCCCGGCCGAGGTGTTTTCCCTGGCGAACACTCTGCACGACGGAGCCTTCGCGCCCTATGTGCTTGAACTGGTCTGCGCGGGCGTCGACCCGCAAATGGCCAGCAGCACCGGCATCGGGCTCATGGCGCACACGACCCTCGAGCACGAGCGGCATGCCGACAAGGCAATCGACACGCTGATCGTGGCGACAGGCTGGCAAGCAATCGATCAGCTGGACGGGGCGGCCATCGAATGGATTCGCACGAGGTCCGAAAGCGTGCGACGGGTGTGCTCGATCTGTGTCGGCGCGTTTGCCTTGGCGGACGCAGGGCTGCTGGACGGGCGCCGGGCGACGACTCACTGGCGCATGGCACGCGATCTTGCCGAGCGTTATCCCAAGGTGCAGGTCGATCCGAATCCGATCTGGATCAAGGACGACAACGTCTATACCTCGGCCGGTATCTCGGCGGGCATCGACCTTGCCTTGGCGCTGGTCAGCGAAGACCTGGGGGATGACGTTGCGCTGGACATCGCGAAAAACCTGGTGTTGTTCCTGCGCCGTCCCGGTGGGCAGGCGCAGTTCAGTGTCGCCCTGCAATCGCAGCAGGTGCCCGGTTCAAATCTGGATGAACTGTGCCACTGGATCAGTGAGCACCTGAGTTCACAGCTGACCGTGGAAATCCTCGCAGACCGCTTCGCTACCAGCGTCAGAACCTTGATCCGGATCTTTCAGCGCGAGTTGCAGACCACCCCGGCCAAATACGTTGAAGACGTTCGGCTGGAAGCCGCGTGCCGGGAGCTCGAACTGGGTGGGCGGTCGATGGAGGAGGTCGCACGCCGATGCGGTTATCACAGCATTGACGTACTGAGGAAGGTTTTCGTCCGGCGCCTTGGCGTGAGTCCCAGGGAGTACGCGCAACGTTTCGCGCCAGACGTGGGGTAGGGGCGCCCGAGGCTTTCGGAGAATGTCGAACTGTTCGATGCGCTGGAGCTGTTGATCTGAGCGTTACCTCAGAACTCCAGATCGATCACCAAGGCCTCATCGAAATCAGGATTTTCATTGATGCCATTTTTGGCATAGCCCCGGGGGTTGCAGACCACGCGGGTATTGCCCACCCGATAATCGAAGCTGCCATGGGTGTGGCCATGCAGCCACAGTGCCGGCTGCCAGTCTTTGATCCGCGCTTCGAGGTCCGAGACAAAGCTTGAGTTGATCGGCGAACCGGCAAAGGTCGGGCTGATGCTCGACCGCGTCGGGGCGAAATGCGAGACCACCACCGTGGGTGTGCTGCTGTCGCGGGTGAAGCAGTCTTCCAGCCAGGCGACCGTCTGCAGAAACACCAGTTGGGAAATGGCCGGCGTGAACGGGTCAGGGAAATCGGGGGCGATCTTGATGTGGCTGAAGTCACGGATCAGCTGGGTCGCCAGATCGATGCCCAGCGCCCGATCCTCCGGGCTATCGAGCAGACGATAGTCAGACCACAGCGTGCAACCGAGAAAGCGCACGCCGTCTTGGACGTACTCCGAACGTTCCAGAATGTGGATCTGTGTACCTTGCGCCAGGCTGTTCATCTGCTCGTAGGTGGAGACCAGGTCACTGCCATAAAACTCGTGATTGCCCGCCACATACAACAGAGGAACCGGGCACGCGCTGGCCCACTCGATGGCCTTGGCCGGCCGGGCGATGTCCCCGGCGAGCACGACAATATCGGCATCCACGGCGGGAAAGGGGATCGTGTTGACGGACAGGTGCATGTCGGACAGCAAGGCGATGCGCATGGATCAACTCCGGCGTGTCTTGAAGGGCGGGTCATTCAAGTTACGCGTTGTTAACCCGTTGTCACAAGCCTACCGGGCACCGGGTGTTGCACAAAAAGTTGCGCCACACCGCAATACAAATGTGGGAGCGAGCTTGCTCGCGATAGCGGYMTGACAGTCACTTTGTGGGTGCCTGTCAKRCCGCTATCGCGAGCAAGCTCGCTCCCACAGTTTTGATCTTCAGTGACCGCCAATCCCACAGCTGGCCCGTTTACTTCAAATACCACCCCCAAGGCTGGTCGCTGACGTACTCGGTCACCAGCTTGACCTCCAGATAATTGTGCAACCCCCATTGCCCCAGTTCGCTGTCAAATTAAACCTCGTACTTCCGACGGCCAACCCTAAAAGCGCGTGGGATATTTCCTGAATCTACAGAAAGATTTCAACGCTGGCAGGTCGCTTGAATCCAGTCATTCAGCATGGTTTAAACATGCGTGTTTAATCGCTGTCAGCGTTACTTCATGAAAGCTACAACACCTTGCGTCGTTGCCTGCAGGTACGCCAGAATCCGCCGGCTTGTGCGCCTTGGGGCTGGGTTTTATCGTTGGCCGGTCGCTGGAAAACAACAGTGATCGGGTTTGGTAGCCCGGCTATGTGAGGTGCAAAGCGTCATCATCTGCAGCGTTTTTCTACTCTGCTTTATGGTGGCCATGCACAGGGTGCCTTCGGGCGCGCCGGTCTCCTTGCATCCCGGTCTACCAACCTGCGTATGGCCACCACCCTACGTTTGGTAGCGTGAGAGTGATGGCTCCTTTTTACGATGCGAGGAGTTTCACTATGTTCAAAGTCACACCCGATCCCCCGGACACTGATCCGGCATCTCCGTGCGAAAGTCTTGATTCAAACAAACTCAACGAGGCCGCCGAGCGCGCGCTCAACCCCGGCACCCACATCATGGCGACGCCGCGCAAGCCCAGCACGATGTTCATCGTCAATCCTGGGCTCAACACTGAAACCCTGCTGGTGCACGCCTGTGAATCGCTGGCCTCAGCCAACGTCATGGCCAACGATCTGGTGGATCATCTGGAGGGGACGAGCCGCAATGCACTGCTGGGGATTGCGCAGGTGATCATGTTGGGGGGACTGGCGGTGAACCGGGCGCTGGATCGGCTTGATCCGCCCTGACCACAACCTCCAGATCACCGACAGACCTGTGGGAGCGAGCTTGCTCGCGATGGCGGTGTGTCAGACACATGGATGTTGAATGTATGGCCGTCATCGCGAGCAAGCTCGCTCCCACAGGGATACGCGTATACCAACGGGTATCAGGCTTGTAGCCTGAGGCCGGGCGCCTTTCGTAGACAAACAACACGAAGTGATCGACCGGGCAGATTTGCCGGATCCAGTGGCTCAACCCCGACAGCCGCGCATGCCCGGCAGGCAGGTCGAGCAGGTGGGCGACTCCGGTGGTCCAGCGTTTCAGTTCCTTGGGGCGCATGGCGGCTACAGGCAGCGGAAGATGGCCTTTGGAGGCACAAAGTACGCCATGGCAGGTGGCCCCGTGTGGAACGGGGTGGCGGACGGCAAGGCGTTTAAAAGACGCACCGCACTGGGGCCGGGTGTTACCGAGTGCTACAGGGCGGGTAGCAGAAATGATCAGGCGGTTGAGTGGTGCTGGACGATCTGGATGAGATTGCCGCAGGTGTCGTCCAGTACCGCGAGGGTGACCGGTCCCATCACTGTCGGCGGACGGGTGAATTGAACGCCGGCGGCGCTGAGCCGGGCATATTCGGCTTGCACGTCTTCGACGCCGAAAAACGTGCAGGGTATGCCGTCCTGCTTGATCGCGCTCTGGTACGTTTTTGCTGCGGTGTGGGCATTGGGCTCCAGCAGCAACTCGACGCCATCGGGATCGCCGGGGGATGTCAGCGTCAGCCAGCGATGTTCGCCCATGGGGATATCGTGCTTGAGTTCAAAACCGAGCACATCCCGGTAGAAGGCAAGCGCCTTGGCCTGATCATCGACAAACACGCTGGTGACTACGATTTTCATGGGCTGATCCTCCTGATGGCTGGGCCGCAAACCTGGAGGGTGCTCTCCTTTTCAGCAGAACACCCCATTGGCCATTCACGCACCCGACGGGCGTTGTCTGGTAGACGGCAACAGTATGGTCAGAATTCCCAAAAGCGGCAGGAACGAACACAGCGTGTAGACGTACTCGATGCCATGGATATCCGCCAGATGCCCCAGCAGCGCGGCGCCAATGCCGCCAAAACCGAACATCAGGCCGAAGAACACCCCGGCGATCATGCCGACGTTGCCGGGCACCAGTTCCTGGGCGAAGACCACGATGGCCGAGAACGCCGAGGCGAGGATGAAGCCGATGATCATGCTCAACACGCCCGTCCAGAACAGGTCGACGTAGGGCAGGGCGAGGGTGAAGGGCGCGGCGCCGAGGATCGAGAACCAGATCACCTGCTTGCGGCCGATCCGGTCGCCGATCGGGCCGCCAAAGAACGTGCCTGCCGCGACGGCACCGAGGAACAGGAACAGGTACAGCTGCGAACTGGCCACCGACAGGTCGAATTTCTCGATCAGGTAGAAGGTGAAGTAACTGGTGAAGCTGGCCATGTAGAAGTATTTGGAGAACACCAGCAGCGCCAGCACCACCAGGGCGAAGGTCACTCGCCGCTTGGACAGGCCGTGGGTGGCCTTGCTGCCTTGCTTGAGCTTGAACAGGCTCAGGTGATTGCGGTACCAGCGGCTCAGGCCGTACTGCACGAGGATGGCGAACACCGCGAACAGGCCGAACCAGGCGACGTTGCCCTGGCCGTAGGGAATGATGATCGCGGCGGCCAGCAATGGGCCGAAGGCGCTGCCGGCGTTGCCACCGACCTGGAAGGTTGACTGTGCCAGGCCGTAGCGACCACCCGAGGCCAGCCGTGCTACCCGTGAGGTTTCAGGGTGAAAGGTCGACGAACCGACGCCCACCAGCGCCGAGGCCACCAGAATGGCCGGGAAGCTGCCGACCATCGACAGCATCAGAATACCGATCAGGGTGCAGACCATGCCGGCCGGCAACAGCCACGGCTTGGGGTGACGGTCGGTGTAGAAACCGATCCAGGGTTGCAGCAGTGAAGCGGTGAGCTGGAAGGTCAGGGTGATCAGGCCGACCTGGGTGAAACTCAGGCCATAGGTGGTCTTGAGCATCGGGTAGATCGACGGCAGCACGGCCTGGATCAAGTCGTTGATCAGGTGCGCCAGGGCGCAAGCGCCGATGACGCGCATGACCAGCGGGCTGGCCTGGCTTGCAACCGAGACGGTGGGCGAGGGTGAGCTGAGGGTAGTGGTCGACATAGGCGAGTTTCCGGATAAAAACGCGAACTGCGCAGGCAAGGCGCAGCCTATTTCAGGGTTCGGCGTTATCCTATGGGCCCTGAAGGCGCCCGTCTCGCGCAACTCGGGCATGGGCTATCGCAAAAAGGGCATCATGATCAAACCATTGCAGGCATTTCTTGCGGAGATCGACCAGGGCGGCTGGAGAGTTCGCAGCAGTGCGACCGACTACCCGGAAAACTGGATCATCGCGCCGCACTCCCATGAAAAGCATCAACTGATCTATGCCATCGAAGGCGTGATGGTGGTGCACACGGCAACGAGCCAATGGACGGTGCCACCGAGCCGCGGCATCTGGATGCCGAGCGCAGAAGTGCACTCGATTCGTTGTGTGGGGCCGATCAAGATGCGCAGCGTGTTCGTGCACCCCGACGTGAACCTGGATCTGCCCACTGAAACCCGGGCCGTGAGTGTGTCCGCATTGTTGAGTGAGCTGATCAAGGTCTCGGTCGATTTCGATTTCAACTGCGATCCGGACTCGCGGGAAGCCCGGGTGCTGCGGCTGATTCTGGATGAACTGACGATCCTGCCGACCTTGCCGTTGAACCTGCCGCAGCCCACCGATCCGCGGATCAACCTGATCTGCACCGCGTTGCAGCGCAATCCCGGGGATGGCTCGACGTTGTCGGACTGGAGCGCGCGGTTGAGCCTCGATGCAAAAACCATCCAGCGACGGTTGCGCAAGGAAACCGGCATGACCTTCGGCCAATGGCGCCAGCAAGCGCGACTGCTGCTGGCGCTGGAGCGGATCGCCGTCGGCGAGAAGATCATCGACATTGCCGGAGAGCTGGGATACGACAGCCCGAGCGCGTTCACGACCATGTTCAAGAAGCAATTCGGCAAGACGCCGAGTGATTTTTTCAAGTGATGGACGCTTAACCCCACGCCAGTACCGCCAGGCCACCGGCCACGAGCAGCCGTCCGGCCTGGATTAGCGACGCGCCAGGGATCGCCCTGTAAACTGGCCGCGCAAAAGGCGCTCGCCTTACCCTTTCAAGCAAGAGAACCTGCAATGGCAAACCACGACCTGACCTTTACCCCCGATCCCGATGCCGATTCGATTTCCTCCGACGTCGTCGGTTTCGGCGGTGTGCTGGTCTCCACCCAGATCCCGACCCGCGCCGACGGCAGCCTGGAGCTGGGCGACATCACCCTGCAAAGCGAATGCACCCTGCAAGCGCTGAAGGTCGCGCTGGAGCGTGCCGGCAGTTCCATGGACCGCGTGATGCACCTGACCATCTACCTCACCGACATGGCCGACCGCGCCGCGTTCAACGAGGTCTACAAGCGCTACTTCGCCAAGCCATGGCCGGTGCGCGCCGCTGTCGGGGTTGCCTCGTTGGCGGTGGAAGGCATGCGCGTGGAAGTGACCGCGATGGCGGCCAAGGCCTGACCGCAGCGACACAAAAACCCGGGGCATGGGCTGAATTTGTGGCCGACGCCGATCAAAATGTGGGAGCGAGCTTGCTCGCGATGGCGGCGTGTCAGTCGACATCAATTCTGGATGTCCTGCCGCYATCGCGAGCAAGCTCGCTCCCACAGGGGTTGAGGCACGCCAGGCTTGCCCGAAACGCCACCCGACAGCATACGGGTGCCGGTCCGGCGTTTCGCCGCTACAATGCACGCCTCGACCGTGACAAGCCCGACTAAAAAAACTATGTCTTTGCCCAAACATCACCTGGAATTGCTCAGCCCTGCCCGCGATGTGAGCATCGCCCGCGAGGCCATCCTGCATGGTGCCGATGCCGTGTACATCGGTGGCCCGAGCTTCGGCGCCCGCCACAACGCCTGCAACGAAGTGAGCGATATCGCCCAATTGGTGGAATTCGCCCGTCGTTACCACGCCCGGGTGTTCACCACCATCAACACGATCCTGCACGACAACGAACTGGAGCCGGCCCGCCAGCTGATCCACCAGTTGTACGACGCCGGCGTCGATGCGCTGATCGTCCAGGACCTGGGGGTGATGGAGCTGGACATCCCGCCGATCGAACTGCACGCCAGTACCCAGACTGACATCCGCACCCTGGAGCGGGCGAAGTTCCTCGATCAGGCCGGTTTCTCGCAACTGGTGTTGGCCCGCGAGCTGAATCTCCAGGAGATCCGCGCCATCGCCGACGAAACCGACGCGGCCATCGAGTTCTTTATCCATGGCGCGTTGTGCGTGGCGTTTTCCGGTCAGTGCAATATTTCCCACGCCCAGACCGGGCGTAGCGCCAACCGTGGCGACTGCTCGCAAGCCTGCCGTCTGCCGTACACCCTCAAGGACGAAAAGGGTGGCGTGATCGCCTACGAAAAGCACCTGCTGTCGATGAAGGACAACAACCAGAGCGCCAACATCCGCGCCCTGGTCGAGGCCGGCGTGCGTTCGTTCAAGATCGAGGGCCGCTACAAGGACATGGGCTATGTGAAAAACATCACTGCCTACTACCGCCAGCGCCTCGACGCCGTGCTCGAAGACCGTCCGGACCTGGCCCGCGCCTCCAGCGGCCGCACCGCGCACTTCTTCCTGCCCGACCCGGAAAAAACCTTCCACCGTGGCAGCACCGATTACTTCGTCACTGACCGCAAGATCGATATCGGCGCCTTTGACTCGCCGACCTTCACCGGTCTGCCAGTGGGCGTGGTCGAGAAAGTCGCCAAGCGTGACATGCAGGTCGTGACGCACGAGCCGCTGTCCAACGGCGACGGCCTCAACGTGCTGGTCAAGCGTGAAGTGGTGGGTTTTCGCGCCAACATCGCCGAACCCAAAGGCGAATTCGAGGAGGACGGCGAGAAGCGTTATCGCTATCGCGTCGAGCCCAATGAGATGCCGGAGGGGATGTACAAGCTGCGCCCCAACCATCCGCTGAATCGCAATCTTGATCACAACTGGCAACAGGCGCTGCAAAAGACCTCCGCCGAGCGTCGCATCGCCCTGAGCTGGGTCGCTCGCCTGCGTGAAGACCAGCTGGAGTTGACCGCTACCAGCGAAGAAGGCATCAGCGCCAGCGTCACCCTGGATGGCCCGTTCGGCGCCGCCAACAAGCCGGAGCAGGCGCTGGAGCAATTGCAGGATCTGCTCGGCCAACTGGGCACCACGCAGTACCACGCCATCGACATCAAGCTGGACGCGCCGCAGGCGTACTTCATTCCGAACTCGCAGCTCAAGGCCTTGCGCCGTGAAGTGATTGAAGCCCTGACCGAAGCGCGGATCGCCGCCCACCCGCGTGGCAGCCGTAAAGCCGAAACCAGCCCGCCGCCGGTGTACCCGGAGTCGCACCTGTCGTTCCTGGCCAACGTCTACAACCAGAAAGCTCGCGACTTTTATCACCGTCATGGCGTCAAGCTGATCGACGCGGCCTACGAGGCCCACGAGGAAACCGGCGAAGTGCCGGTGATGATCACCAAGCACTGCCTGCGTTTCTCCTTCAACCTGTGCCCGAAACAGGCCAAGGGCGTGACTGGCGTGCGCACCAAGGTTGCACCGATGCAACTGATCCACGGCGACGAAGTACTGACGCTGAAGTTCGACTGCAAGCCTTGTGAAATGCACATCATCGGCAAGATGAAGGGCCACATCCTCAACCTGCCGCAACCGGGCAGCGTGGTCGGTCACATCAGCCCCGAAGACCTGCTCAAGACCATCCCGCGCGCGCCGCACTGAGTGACAGGTGAGTGCGCCGCAACGGCGCGCTCACCAGTTGTTCAATACCCTGCGTATTTGAAGTAAACGAATGCCACGGCAGCGGCGAGACCAAACGCTGCCAGGGCTTTTGTTTGTGCGGTTGCCTGAAATTCGCCCGACCCTTGCTCATGGGGTTGCGAGTATGCGATAGCGTCATGGCGGCGCTGCAGAATGGCCAGACAGGTGTAGCCCAATCCTATCAGCAGCGAAACAGCCATCAGGCCGAGGATCAGCCATCGTATTGTTGCCGGCTTTCTAGCGGCCGATACTCTCATCTCCTGTTCACAGACCGCGCTCTCGAACTCCAGGACAGAAATGGGCTGGTAAGCCGTTGTGGGCCGCTGTGCATCACTGTGTATCGCTGCCATTTGTTCCAGGTCCAGTGCCTGATACTTCCAGAGCGTCATCGATCCTTCCCGGCAGTAGGTGAACGCAGCGGGGCTCGAAGCGCCGATGATGCACGCGTCGTCGATACCGATGTTTTTCAGGGTCTCCATCGCAGACCGTGTGAAGTCCATTTCGAGGACAGGAATGACGCCGTTGGCAGACACCGCGACCGACACCAGCAGACTCGCGATGGCACAGAGGGTTGATATTTTCAAGGTCGAGACCCCCTCGTTTTTTACAGGATCTTTGTTATAAACGCGGGGTCTGGTTGCAACCTGCTTTTGCTGAAGTCTAGACGCTGGCGACAATTCTGGAGCTGGCGGTCGACACTATTCGCAGGTTTCGGCGACGGCTTTTTCAGCTCGTTTGTATTCCTGTTTGATGTCGGTGGGGATGCGCTGCTTTTTCATTTCCTGACCGAGGAAGGGTTGCTCGCCCTTGGACTGGACCTCTGCATCCTCGGCCGTTATCTGCGCCTCGATGGCAGCAGCATGCTTGTCGATGACGGCATCGACCTCGGCTGCATTTTTGGCGGTATCGAGCGCTAAAACCAACTGGCCGGCCTCGGCTTTTTCAGCTTCGGCATAGGCTTCGACCGTCAACCCGGAGGCCAAGGCCCGCGTCTGGGTTTCCAGCCGATTGAGATGCTCCCGGGCGGCCTTGCAGACCGCTTCCTGTCGCTGGCTCTGGATGTGTTCCCAGGTGTTCAACCCATAGATCGCGGCCCCGACCACCAGTAGGGTTGCAGCGGGAGTCATTAATTTGCCTTTCACATTGGCGCCCTCAGATGGCAAGGGGAAGGGTGTTGCGCAAACGATTCCCGATTCCATTCGAGTAAGGAAAAGCGTAGCAGACCTGGTCGGGCTGAACCTGTGTCGACCACTCGCCAAGATGCGGTTCAACACTAAGCGTCTGTTTTAAAAAACAAATTGTTTTATTGGGGCTTCCCAAACGAGACAAAGGTTGGTAAATTTGCGCCCACTCTTGCACAGGCCCTCAGAGAGCCTCTCGCGCAAGCAGGCAACAGCTCTTGTTGCCACTCAAGAAAGCGAGTGCCAGGCACTCATCGCAACAGATACAGGGGCGTCGCCAAGCGGTAAGGCAGCAGGTTTTGATCCTGCCATGCGTTGGTTCGAATCCAGCCGCCCCTGCCATTTTCTTCCTGCACAATCAGATAACACTTGACCGACGGTTATTATTCGTCGGCTTTTCTGTTTTTGCGCCCATTGTCCACCTCTACCGAAAGCGCTCCGGGATGGCCTCGGCAAACGGATACCAGGAAAACCAGGGTCTTGCCTCGTCGATCACGCGCTTGACCGAGGGCCTTTGGACCAACCTGTCGAAATAAGCACTCAAGTGCTGGTAATCGTCGGGAAATGGCACGAGGGTGCTGGCATAGAACAGCGCCGGGGCGGCGGCGCAATCGGCCATGCTGAACGCCGGGCTGGCTGCCCAGGTGTTGGCGGCCAGCTGACGTTCAAGCATGCCGTACGCTGTCATCAGCGCGGCGCGTTCCCGGGTCAGGTCGCCGTTGGCGGCGCTCATTCGGTCAGCGACGATCTTCTGCATTGGCACCTGAATGTGGAGGTCGAAAAAGCGATCCCACAGACGTACTTCCAGGGCTGCCTCCCAATCGTGCGGAATCAGCTGCGCCTGGCCGGGATGAAGCCGGTCCAGATATTCAATGATCACACTCGATTCAGGCACAGCCTTTTGCCGGGCGTGATCGTGAAGCACCGGGAACTTGCCGATCGGCCACAGCGCTTGAAGTTCGGCCCGGTCGGCCTCGTTGCCCAAGTCGATGAGCCTTTTTTCAAACGCGATGTCCAGTTCATAGAGCGCGATCAGCGCTTTGTGGCAGAACGACGAGAGCGGGTGGAAATAAAGAGTCAGTGGCATCCTTCAAATCCTCGGTCAGATGGAAACCGCTTTATTATCCGTCGCCATCCGCCAATCCGCGAGGCGCTCCACCCTGATGTCCAGCGCGGGCCGTTCGGGTTAGAGTGCAGATTCTGGCCTGAATATCAGGCATGCCGCGTTTATGGTCATATCGCCATGCACCAGATCGGACTCATTGTTTACCCCGGTTTCCAGGTTCTGGGCCTGGCCATGTGTGCCGCCTTCGAGTTGGCCAACAGCGCCATGGATGAGCCGTTGTACCGCATTGCATTACTGTCCGAACCGGGTGGCCTGGTGCAGACGTCCGCCGGTTTTGCTGTGAAGACCGAAGCGTTCGACCAGCGCTCGTTCGATACGCTGCTGGTCCTGGGCGACAACCTGATCCGCCCGACCACGCCGGGCATGCTGGAGTTTTTGCGCCGCGCCAGTCACGGCACCCGACGCCTGGGCTCGATTTGCACGGGGGCGAATGCCTTGGCGGAGGCCGGTTTGCTCGACGGTCGGCGGGCGACCACCCATTGGGCGCATGTGCCGGCCTTTCGCAAGGCCTACCCGAACGTGAAGGTCGAGGAAGACCGGATCTTCATCAACGATGGCCACCTGTGGACCGCGGCGGGCATGAGCGCATGCGTGGACCTGGCGTTGGCGCTGGTGGAGAAGGATCTGGGGGCCGACGTTGCACGCAAGGTAGCGCGGCAATTGGTGGTGTACCACCGGCGTTCCGGCGGACAGTCGCAGTTTTCGGTGATGCTGGAACTGGCCCCCAAGACCGATCGGATACAGGCAGCGCTGAACTACGCCAAGCAGAATCTCAAGTCCGCGCTGTCGGTCGAGGAACTGGCCAGCGTGGCCAATCTCAGTCCTCGGCAATTCAGCCGGGTGTTTCATGCCGAAACCGGCCAGTCTCCGGCCAAGGCCATCGAAAACCTGCGGGTCGAGTCGGCCCGGTTGATGATGGAAACCGGACGGCATTCCATCGATGTGGTGGCGACGGACACGGGTTTTGGTGATCGTGAACGTATGCGTCGCGCATTCATTCGTGCGTTCGGGCAGCCGCCGCAGGTGATTCAGCGCGCCAGTCGGGGTTGAATTCTTGATGTCCTGAAAGGTGGCGTATGCGACATTTGTGACTTTATATTATTATCGTAATCTTGATCTCGTTGAAACTTTTCCCTCAATGAGATCACCGCCATGACCCTCGTCAAAGCCGCCGCCGTACAAATCAGCCCTGTTCTTTACAGCCGTGAAGGCACTGTCGACAAAGTGGTGCAGAAGATTCTCGAACTCGGCGAACAGGGCGTGCAATTCGCGGTGTTTCCGGAAACCATCGTGCCGTACTACCCGTACTTTTCCTACGTGCAGTCGCCGTTCGAAATGGCCGCCGAACACCTCAAGCTGCTGGACCAGGCTGTCACCGTGCCTTCGGCCGCCACCGATGCCATCGGCGCTGCAGCCAGGCAAGCCGGCATGGTCGTATCCATCGGCGTCAATGAGCGCGATGGCGGTTCGCTGTACAACACGCAGTTGCTGTTCGATGCCGACGGCTCGCTGATCCAGCGTCGCCGCAAGATTTCCCCGACCTACCACGAACGCATGATCTGGGGTATGGGCGACGGTTCCGGACTGCGGGCCGTCGACAGCGCGGTAGGGCGCATCGGGCAACTGGCCTGCTGGGAGCATTTCAACCCGCTGGCCCGTTATGCCTTGATGGCCGATGGCGAGCAGATCCACGCGGCCATGTACCCGGGGTCGTTTGCAGGTCCCCTGTTCGCCTCGCAAATGGAAGTCAGTGTTCGCCAGCATGCCCTGGAGGCAGCGTGCTTCGTGGTCAATTCCACGGCGTGGTTGTACCCCGAGCAACAGGCGCAGATCATGGCCGACACCGGTTGCACCATCGGCCCGATCTCCGGCGGTTGTTATACCGCGATCATCAGCCCGGATGGCACGGTGCTGGGTTCGTTGCAGGAGGGTGAGGGCGAGGTGATCGCCGACCTCGACATGGGCCTGATCGACAAGCGCAAACGCATGATGGATTCCCGCGGTCACTACAGCCGCCCCGAATTGCTGAGCCTGCTGATCGACCGTACCCCGCAATCCCAAGTGCATGAACGCAGTGCGCATCCGAAGCTGGCCGAAGAGACCGGTGCGGAGGAAGTGACCCGTTAGTTTCAGGCAAAAAAACAGGGGACTTCATGGAAGTCCCTTTTTGTTTGTCCGGGTTGCAGGTTTCGTTTCAACGACGCCAGAAGAAACGAGTAAACAGCGCATCGATACTGAGCTTGCCGCCACCCGACAGCAACAGCGGCGTGAAGGCCACCAGGTAGATCAATGGCAGCTTGAAGTTGCCATAACCCTTGTTGCTGATGGCATACCCTTGGGCAAGTTCGCTCAGGGTGTGCCAGTCGGCGGGCCAATGGATGGCGGCGGTTGCGACGAGGGTCACCACCATCAGGCTCAACGCCGAAAAACGCGTGCCCAGGCCCAGTAGCAAGGTCATGGAAAAGATCAGTTCGGCCCACATCGACAGTTCCCAGTTCAGCGTTGCTGGAAGGTGGTCGAACGGAAACGGGAAGCGCTCCTGGATATCGGTGAACCAGTTCTGGCCGTTGAATTTCTCAAGGCCCGACTCGAAGAACTCCCAGGCGAGGAACACCCGCAGCGCCAAAGGCGCAACCCAGTCGCCGGCACGGTCGAGGGTCAGGTGCAGGCCTTTGACGGCCGAAGAAATGGAGGTGCTCATGGATGTTGATCTCTTTCAGGTCAGGGAGGCGGGGCAACGGCGTGCCCGGTGAGTTGAGCGTTTGACCGGCGTGGCCAATCGACAGGCGTATTTCATCAATGGGGTGTATCTGCGGTGTGTCGTTGTGGCAGGGTTTTGAGTGCGGGGTGTGTCAGGGGCGGGGCTGTATACACTGAGATACGTAAGCGGTCACCACATACCCCTTACCCCTGTGGAGCGAGCTTGCTTCGGGCGGCGATCCGACGATGGTATTGATGTTGGATGGAATGGCCTCTTCGCGAGCAGGCTCGCTCCCACAGGGAAATTGCTATACATTTTTCGGCCGCCCATTGCATGGTGTAACCGTTTCATGTCTCTTGCGCTCGAACGTCTAGTCGCTGGCACGCCCATCCCTTTCGCCGGTAATCGTGTCACTGTCGTCAGCCCCGAACTGGCGCAACGCTTCCAGCCCGGTGACCACCTGCTGGTGGAGCAGGTCAGTGGCGAGTTGCTGCTGATCCCCGTGGCGGACCAGCAGGCGGCCAGCGTCGCGATCGAGCGCGCCGAAGCGGCGTTTACCGCGCTGTCGGCGGTGTCCGATCAAGCGATCAGCGCCTTCTTCGATCTGTTTGCCCAACGCCTGGAAACCCCGGAGTGCTGGGCCTTGATCGAGGCCGCCAACCTGGCCGACATCGAACGGGCCAAGGCGCGCGGTCGCTCGACCACCCGGTTGCTGGCCGATGAGCGCATGCGTCGCGACATGATCGCCGGCCTGCGCGCCTGGCGTGATGCAGCGGCCAGCCGTGGCAAGGTGATCAGTTGCGTCGAGCACGATGGCTGGAAAGTCGAGCAAGTGGTCTCGCCGCTGGGCATCGTCGCCTTTGTCTTCGAAGGCCGGCCGAATGTGTTTGCCGATGCGGCCGGTGTATTGCGCACCGGCAACACCGCCGTGCTGCGCATCGGCAGTGATGCGTTGGGCACGGCCCAGGCGATCGTCACCCACGCACTGAACCCTGCGCTGAGCGACGCCGGCTTGCCGGCCGGTGCGGTGTCGCTGGTGGAAAGTGTCAACCACGCCGCCGGTTGGGCGATGTTCGCTGACCGGCGCCTGTCATTGGCAGTGGCCCGTGGTTCGGGGCGCGCCGTCAGCCAGTTGGGCAGCATCGCACAGCAGGCCGGCACGGCGGTCAGCCTGCACGGCACCGGTGGTGCGTGGCTGATCGCCAACGCCGATGCCGACACCCCGCGTTTTGCCGCCGTGGTGCGCAACTCCCTGGACCGCAAGGTCTGCAACACCCTGAACGTCTGCCTGATTCACCGCGACCGTGCCGCTGAACTGGTGCCGCTGTTCCTCGACGCACTCAAGCAGGCCGGCACCGCACGCGGGCAGGGTTGCAAGCTGCACATCGTCGAAGGCAGCGAGTCGCACCTGCCGCAAGACTGGCTGGCTGCAACGGTCCAGGTGTACCGAGCCGAAGGCTATCAGACTGAGGCACAGGCCGAGCCGTTGCCGGAAGACCAATTGGGCCGTGAATGGGAGTGGGAAGAAACCCCGGAAGTCAGCCTGAAGATCGTCGACGACCTGGACGGTGCCATTGCCTTGTTCAATCGCTATAGCCCGCAATTCACGGTGTCCTTGATCAGTGAAAGTGCCGAGGCCCAGGAGCGTTTCTACAACGCGGTCAACGCGCCTTTTGTCGGCAATGGCATCACCCGTTGGGTCGACGGCCAGTACGCGCTGAACAAGCCGGAACTGGGGCTTTCGAACTGGGAGAGCGGGCGCCTGTTTGCGCGCAGTGCGATTCTCTCGGGTGATGGCGTGTTCACCATTCGCAGCCGCATGACCCAGGTCGATCTGGGCGTCAAACGCTGAGCTGACGGAACCAGTGACCGCTGCAAGGGCGGTCACTTTTTTGATCAAACAGCGGTTCTGATCACGCGGCTTTGATCGTCTTGGCCGATACGGCGCAAGTGCCCGGATGCTCGACCAGCGACACGAAGCTCCGGCTGCCGGCATCCAGTGCGTCGATCGAACCGGTCTCGATGTCGTACACCCAGCCATGCAGGTTCAACAGGCCCTTTTCCTGGGCCAGTCGCACACTCGGGTGTGTCTGGATGTTGGCCAGTTGGGCGATGACATTCTCCCGAACCATCGAACTGACCTTGGCCGCTTCATTGGCATGTGGCCGGCCTTCGTTGATCACTTTCGCCGACTCGGCGTGTTGCAGCCAGCCGCTGACGGCAGGCAGGTGATCCATGCATGTGCACTTGGCCACGGCCGTCATGGCGCCGCAGTCCGAATGGCCGCAGATCACGATGTCAGTCACGCCGAGCACAGCGACGGCGTATTCGACCGTGGCCGATACACCACCTGGATGCGGACTGTAGGACGGCACGATGTTGCCGGCGTTACGGATCACGAACAGTTCACCGGGTTCTTGTTGGGTCAGCAGTTCCGGCACGACACGGCTGTCGGAACAGCTGATGAACAGCGTGCCTGGATGTTGGGTGGTGGCCAGGTGTTTGAACAGGTCGGTGCGTTGCGCAAAGGCTTCTTTCTGAAACTTCAAAAAACCGTCGATGAGCGCTTTCATGATCGCTTCCTCAAGGATGAGCAGGGTTCGGCCCGCACGGGGCGTGCGGGCCGGTATCAACTTAGAAGGGACGCAGGGGCAGGAACTTGCCGTCGAGGGTGATGACGGCGCGGGAGCCGCCTTCCGGATCTTCGACTTTCTTCATGTCGAGCTTGAAATTGATCGCGCTGATGATGCCGTCGCCGAACTGCTCATGAACCAGGGCTTTGAGGGTGGTGCCGTAGATCTGGATCATTTCGTAGAAACGGTAGATGGTCGGGTCGGTTGGCACACCCGAGAGGCTGCCGCGCAGCGGGATGATCTGTAGCTGGGCCACGGCGTCGGCGTCCAGTTCGAGTTTGTCGCCGACCACTTTGGCAGCGCTTTCCGGCAGCGGGTGTTGCCCGAGCAGGGCTGCGGTGACGTAGGCCAGGCTCAAACCTGTGCCGTCGGCCAGATCCTGCCACGACAGGTTTTTGCGCGCCTTGGCATCAAGGACAGAAGTGGTCAGGGCCAGGCTTGGGTCGTTGTAGGCATGGGACTGTTGCATGGTGATTCTCCTATCGGAAGGGGTGCCGCTTGGGTGTGGGGCCATCTTCTGCCGATCAATCCATAGCGTCCAAGACCGATATACAATGCAAGCTATAAGCACTGCCTATAGATTGAGAATCCCATGTTGCTTCGACATTTACGTTATCTGTTGGCGGTGGCCGAACAGGGTGGTTTCACCCGCGCCGCCGAAATGCTGCACGTGTCCCAGCCGACCCTGTCGCAGCAGATCCGCCAACTGGAAGAATCCCTGGGCGTGAGTCTGTTCGACCGCACCTCGCGCACGGTCAAACCCACCGATGCCGGCGAGGCTTACATTGAATGCGCGCGGCGGGTACTGGTGGAGCTGGAGGCGGGCAAGCGTGCGTTGCACGACGTGAAGGATTTGTCCCGCGGGAACCTGCGCCTGGCCATGACACCGACCTTCATGGCCTATCTGGTAGGGCCGCTGGTGCGCGACTACATGGCGCGTTACCCGAACATCCATCTGGAGATTTTCGAGCTTTCGATGGACGAGATCGAGGCGGGGCTGGCGGATGATTCGCTGGATATCGCGATTGCGTTTGATCAGGTGAGAAGCACCGACATCGAATCGATTCCGGCCTTTACCGAAACCCTGGGGTTGATGGTTGGGCGCGATCATCCGCTGTACGAACATCAGGACGCGTTGTCCGCTGAAGAGGTGGCTCAGCTTGAGTTTGCCCTGCTGACCCCGGACTACATCACCCGCACCTGCATCGATGAGTATTTCGCTCAGGCGCACATCAGGCCGAAAGTGGTGATTGAAGTGAATTCGGTCAACACGCTGCTGGAAGTCATCCGCCAGTGCGCCATCGCCACCATCCTGCCGGAACCCATCGCTACTCAGGATCGGGCGTTGCGCAAATTGTCCATGCAGGGCGCAGCGCCAGAGCGTGGGGCCGCGTTGCTTCGGCGCAAGAACAACTATCACAGTGCGGCGGCGGTGGCGTTTGTGGAGTTGGTGTTGGGGATGAGTGTTTCCTGAACACTGCAAACCCTTGTAGGAGCGAGCCTGCTCGCGAAGGCGGTGTGTCAGATATAACCATGCTAATTGATACACCGCCTTCGCGAGCAGGCTCGCTCCTACAGTTGGTTTTTATTCAAGCATAAAAAAGGCCTGCTCCTAATTGGGAGCAGGCCTTGTTTTTAACCAGTCAGTAATGACTTGTTTAATTAGTAGAACCGGTCAATCACCCGAACTTCGTTCTGATTCTGCATCGAGGCCCAGGCCTGTTTCAGGGTTTGCAGAACATTACCGATGAAGTCCTTGTCGGCCGCGGCCTTCTTGCCGACATAGCCCTGGCCGCGACGGTACATCTTCAGTCGGGCGAGCAGGTTCTGGTTGTTCTGGTCGAACTCTGCTTCATGGGCGTGCGGCGACAGGCAGTCGATATGAACCTGGCCACACTTGCTGATCCAGAGAATATGGTTGTCGTGGCTGTCTTTCTTTGCAGCGAAGATACGAGCCAGTTCATCGATAGTTGGTTGATTGTTCAGATTCATCATAAAGCCCCTTGACCAATTGGTGATCTTTCAAAGTTGATTCGCTAATACAGGTAGCCCATCGGTTAGTTGATCCCTGGCACCGAAACCAGGACGTCAGCGTTCGACCGCCTTATCGGGCGGGGTCCTGCGTCTGTTGCATGTAGTCGTGTTGAATAACTGCTACGCAATCGCGTCACAACGAAGAGAAGCGGCGAAAACCTTAAGGCCACTGCCGACGTTTTCAGGGTCGGCCACAAGCTTCATGAGGATTGCTCGCCAAGACTTCTCGCCCTTGTACTGGACGTTCAGGCCAGGTCAGCTTCTTCAATCTGCCTTGTGGGCAGCGTGTATCCGGGAAAAACAGCTCGGCGGTCAGACGAGCTTGCTCAAACGTGTTGCCTGTACTCCCGATCGGGGAGACGTCTGCATCATGCAAGGGCAAATCGGAGGCGTCAACGGTTTTGTAGTGATTATTTTTGGTCACTACATATTGTCGGACAATGCTGTCAGGAATTAGCGGGGCAGTCGAGGGCGTGTCGGTCAGGACGACAAAGGCGGACACTCAAAGCGGTAAAAAGTACAGGGATGGCGGTCAACCACCTGCTGATGCAAGGTGAATCCGCCAATGTCGAGCCCCGGCATCACGGCGGCCCAGAACAGGCGTGCCGGCTGGTTCGCCTCGATGTGGAAAATCTGCCATTGACCGGGGAATCGGCTCAAGAGGGTGGAAACGACAAATCGCGCGACACCCCGGCCACGGAAGCGTCGGCTGACAAACAGATAGCCGATGTTGTAGTCGGCACCGGGTAGATGGACCTGGTTATCCACGGACACGAAGCCGGCCAGTTCACCGTCGACCTTGATCAGGAAGGGCCGGGTGGCCGGGTTTCGCCAGTAGTCGGGCATGGGCAGGATGTTGAACAAACCGTATTCGCCCAGTTTCAGCGGCAGCCATTCGCTGAAGTCGTAGGTGTAGAACTGCATCAGGTTCTCGATGGTTTCCAGTTCATCGCGTTGGGCGGCGTGCAGTTCTATCGAGGACATGTGGGTTGGCTCCTGTCTCGGTCAGACAAGGATAGATCGTGCGATGAGTATCCTGTGGCGAGGGTTAAGTCTTGCTTGCCGGCTTTGCCCTGCGCTTGGTGCCGCTTGCTGGTTTGCGCGGGGCGCCTTTGCGTTTTTTCTTCCATGGGGCTGCGGCGGAACCGGTGGGCGGCGGGCCGCTGATGGTCATGCTCAGCCCGGCGCAGCGACTGACCTGCTTGCTCATCCACGCCGCCTGTTTGGTGACGAACTCTTCCAGGCTCATTTCCCCGCTTTGCACCATGTCCAGGGCCTGTTCCCAGATCGCCGTGGTGCCCGGATCGGCGATGGCCCGTGGCACGGCATCGATCAGGCTGAACGCGGCTGGCGTCGCGGCCAGGGCCTTGCCGTTCTTGACCAGGTAGCCACGGTCGAGCAGGCCCTGGATGATCGACGCGCGAGTCGCTTCGGTGCCGATGCCGGTGGTGTCCTTGAGCTTTTGCTTGAGCAGCGGGTCCTCCACCAGTTTGGCGACATTCTTCATCGCCTTGATCAGATCGCCTTCAGTGAACGGCTTCGGCGGCTGGGTCCAGAGGTCCTTGAGTTGCACGCCGGCCACTGCGCAATCGATGCCTTCGGCCAGGTTGGGCAGGGTCTGCGGCGCCGGGGCTTCGCGCCCCTTGGCCGGAGCCAGTGCTTCGGGCAGGGCGCGTTTCCAGCCTGGCTCGATGATCTGCTTGCCGACAGCGCGCAGAGCCTCGCCGGCGCAGTCGAAGTCGGCCTGGGTGCGGTCGTATTCGTGGTTGGGCAGGAATTGCGCCAGATACCGGGCGCGGATCAGCGTGTAGACCGCACGCTGTTTGCCCGCCAGCTTGTCGAGGTTCTTTGCCGCAGCGGTGGGGATGATGCCGTGGTGAGCGCTGACCTTGGCATCGTTCCAGGCCCGTGAGCGCCGTTGCGGATCAAGGTGATCGTGCAAGGCGTTCAACGCCGGATCCGCCTGGCGCAACGCCGCCAGAATGGCCGGTGCTTCGCTGTGCTGGCTGAGGGGCAAGTAGCCGCAATCACTGCGCGGATAGGTGATGACCTTGTGGGTTTCGTACAGCGCCTGGGCGATGTCGAGGGTTTCCTGGGCGCCGAGGCCGAGCTTCTTTGAACAGACCTCCTGCAGGGTGCCCAGGTCGAACGGCAGCGGGGCCACTTCGCGCATCCGTTCGGTGCGCAGCTTGATCACCCGCGCACTGGCCGCACCGCTCATGGCGGCCGCCGCCTGTTGTGCCAGCGCCTGATTCAGGCAGCGGTCCTGATCGTCGCAAAGGTCGGATGCCGCGCGCCATTGCGCGGTGAATGAGGTGCCGTTGTGCAGCAGTTGCACATCGATGGCCCAATAGGGGACGGGCACAAAGTCGGCGATGCTGCGATCGCGATCCACCACCAGGCGCAACGTCGGCGTTTGCACCCGGCCGACCGGCAACACGCCTTGGTAACCGGATTGGCGCCCCAGCAGGGTGAACAGTCGGCTCATGTTCATGCCGATCAGCCAGTCGGCCCGGGAACGCCCCAGGGCCGAGTGATAGAGGCTGAAGGTTTCGTTCCCCGGTTTGAGGGCCGCGAGGGCCTTGCGGATGGACGCATCGTCCAGCGCCGACAACCAGAGGCGGCGGATCGGCCCGCGATAGCGGCAATGCTCCACCAGTTCCCGGGCGATCATCTCGCCCTCGCGGTCGGCGTCCGTGGCAATGATCAGTTCGGACGCTTCGCCGAGCAGGCGCTTGACCGCCTTGTACTGGCTGGCGGTGCGCGGCTTGACGGTCATTTTCCATTTTTCGGGAATGATCGGCAGGTCGGCCAGCACCCAGCGCTTGTAGCGGGCGTCGTAGGCATCCGGCGGTGCGGTTTCCAGCAGGTGGCCAATGCACCAGGTCACCGTGACGTCCGTTCCCAGCCAGCAGCCATCGCCCCGGCGCCGGGCGCCGAGGACTGCCGCGATGTCTTTGGCCTGGGAAGGTTTTTCACAGAGGTACAGCCGCATAACCACCATCGTCGATCTATGTGTCAGAAGTGCACAGAATGGCGCCTGATGGGCGATGGAGCAATCTTTATCTGTATGGATGTACAGCCTGGTGTGTCGCTCCCGTTCGGCTGCGAAGCAGTCGCGAGGGTAAAACTTGGGTTATACCTGATAAACCGTGGTCTCAGGTTTTGGGGCTGCTGCGCAACCCATCGCGGGCAAGCCACGCTCCCACAATCGATTTGCAGGTCCATCACCGTCATGAGGAACGTTTTCCATGAAAAGCTCCGGTCCTAGTCCTGTCATCACCATCGCCGAGCAGCCCGGCTGTCTGCTGGTGAGATTTCACGGTATTCAGGTGGCCGCCTCGGCGCGGGCCCTGGTGTTGCTGGAGGCCAACTATCCGCCGGTGTACTACGTGCCGCGAGAGGACATCGACGAGAAGTATTTCGCCCGCACCGACCACACCAGCTATTGCCCGTACAAGGGCGATGCCAGCTATTTCAGCCTGCAGGTGCCGGGGCATGAAGGCGCCAACGCGGTGTGGAGTTACGAGGATCCCAAGGTGTCGGTGGAGCAAATCCGCGGATACCTGGCGTTCTACCCGGATCAAGTGAAGTTCGAGTTGCTGGATGCCGAGGTCTGATCGGGGCTGATCGCCGCGACGAGGGAGCCAGCTCCCTCGTCGACATGCATAACCTCAGTTCTTGTCGAGATCGACGTTGCGTGTCTCACGCAGGCAAATCATCCCCACCACCAGGCTCACCCCGGTGATCACCACCGGGTACCACAGCCCGTAGAAGATGTCCCCGGTGTACACCACCAGCGCAAACGACACCGTCGGCAGGAAACCGCCGAACCAGCCGTTGCCGATGTGGTAGGGCAGGGACATCGAGGTGTAGCGGATGCGGGTCGGGAACAGTTCGACCATCAACGCCGCCAGCGGGCCGTAGCACATCGCGGAGATGATGATCAGCGCGACGATCAGCGCCACGATCATCGGTTTGTTGATCTGCTGCATGTCCGCCTGTTGCGGATAACCGGCGAGGGTCACGGCACCGCGCAGGGCGGCTTCGTCGAAACCGTCGATCTTCACGTCACCGATGCTGACCTGTACGCCGCTACCGGCCGGGGCCGCTGCGCTCTGGTACGGCAGGCCCTGCTTGATCAGGAAGGTCTTGACCTTGTCGCACGGGCTATCGAATTTCGCCTTGCCCACCGGGTCGAACTGGAAGGTGCAGGTGGCCGGGTCGGCCATCACGGTGATCGGTGCCTGGCGGCTGGCCTGGTCGATGGCCGGGTTGGCGTAGTGGGCCAGGGTCTTGAAGATCGGGAAGTACAGCGCGGTGGCCAGCAGCAGGCCGATCATCAGCACCGGTTTACGCCCGACCTTGTCCGACAGCCAGCCAAAGAAAATGAAGAAGGGGGCGCCAATGATCACGCTGACAATCAGTAAACCATTGGCCACGGCCGGGTCCATTTTCAGGAACTGGGTGAGGAAGAACAGCACATAGAATTGCGCGGCGTAGAAGGTCACCGCTTGCCCGGCATTGATGCTGAACAGCGCGATCAACACCACTTTGAGGTTTTCCCATTTACCGAAGGAGTCGCGAATCGGCTGTTTGCACAGCTTGCCTTCCTCTTTCATTTTCACGAAGGCCGGCGATTCGTGCAGGCTCAGGCGAATCCAGGTCGAGATGCCCAGCAGCACGATGGAAAACAGGAACGGAATGCGCCAGCCCCAGACTTCGAACTGGTCACCGGTGAAGTAGCGGCAGCCCAGCACCACCAGTAGCGAGAGCAGCAGGCCCAGGGTCGCGGTGGATTGAATCCAGCTGGTGTGGAAGCCACGCTTGCCGATGGGCGCGTGCTCGGCGACGTAGGTCGCGGCGCCGCCGTATTCACCCCCCAGGGCCAGGCCCTGGAGCATGCGCAACACCACCAGGATGATCGGTGCAGCGATGCCGATACTGGCGTAGGTCGGCAGCAATCCGACGCAGAACGTTGCCAGGCCCATGAGAATGATGGTGGCGAGGAAGGTGTACTTGCGCCCGATCATGTCCCCCAACCGACCGAATACCAGCGCACCGAACGGCCGGACGATGAAGCCGGCGGCGAAGGCCATCAGCGCGAAGATGAATGCCGTGGTGTCGTTGACCCCGGCGAAAAACTGCTTGCTGATCACCGCCGCGAGGGCGCCATAGAGGAAAAAGTCGTACCACTCGAAGACCGTCCCGAGGGACGAGGCGAAGATGACTTTCTGGGTTTCCTGGCTGGTGCCCGCGCTGCGCACGGCTTCCAGGGTTTGAACGTTCTCTGACATACCGGTATCCCTCACAGTGATTGTTTTTGTTGTTCCACTGGTGTTGCGTGTTCCTTTTAGGGGTGATGCTTGATGTCCGTGAATCAAGAGCTGTCCTTGTGGGAGCGRGCTTGCYCGCGATGACGGTGGGTCAATCAACAATGATGTTGAATGTCACACCGTCATCGCGGGCAAGCCCGCTCCCACAGGTGATGTGTTTACTGATGGATTGAGGATCATCTGCGCAGCCTTCTCGGCAATCATCAGCGTCGGCGAGCAGGTGTTGCCCGAGGTGATGCGCGGCATGATCGAGGCATCGGCAATGCGCAGGCCGGGGATGCCGTGGACCTTGAGTTGCGCATCGACCACGGCGTCGGCGTCGTTGCCCATGCGGCAGGTACCCACCGGATGGAAGATCGTGGTGCCGATCCGCGCGGCGGCTTCGTGCAGTTGTTCTTCGCTTTGCAGGCTGTCGCCGGGCAGGTATTCCACTGGATTGAAGGCGCGCAGGGCCGGGGCGGCGACGATACGGCGGGTCAGGCGAATGGCGTCGGCGGCGACCCGCAGGTCTTCCGGATGGCTCAGGTAATTGGGTTGGATCAGCGGGGCTTCTTGCGGATCGGCGGAGCGGATTTCCACCCGGCCACGGCTTTGCGGACGCAAATCGCAGACCGATGCGGTGAACGCCGGGAACGCGTGCAACGGTTCGCCAAAGCGCTCCAGCGACAGTGGTTGCACATGGTATTCGAGGTTGGCTGAAGTCTGCTCCGGTCCCGAGCGGGCAAAGGCGCCCAACTGGCTCGGCGCCATGGACAGCGGGCCGCTGCGGTCGTACAGGTAGCGCAGGCCCATGCCCAGCTTGCCCCACAGGCTGCCGGCAATCTGGTTCAGGGTGCGGGCATTTTCCAGCTTGTAGATCAGCCGCAGTTGCAGGTGATCCTGCAGGTTGCCACCGACGCCGGGTAGCTCATGGGCGACGCCTATGCCCAGCCGCTCCAGCAGTGGACGCGGGCCGATGCCGGAGCGTTGCAGGATGCTGGGCGAACCGACCGAGCCGGCACAGAGGACGATTTCCTTGCATGCCTTGAAGGTTTTCGCCTGGCCTTGCCAGCGGGCGCTGACCGCCGAGGCGCGGCCATTGTCCAGCCGCACGCGGTCGACTTCGACACCGGTCAGTACGGTGAGATTGGGACGCTGGCGCACCGGTTTGAGAAAGGCCTTGGACGCGTTCCAGCGGATGCCGGCCTTCTGATTGACCTGGAAGTAACCGCAACCTTCGTTGTCGCCCTGGTTGAAGTCATCGATGCTGGCGATGCCGCTTTGTTCGGCGGCGCTGCGGAACGCATCGAGAATCGGCCAGGACAGGCGCTGGCGTTCGACTCGCCATTCGCCCGCGGCGCCGTGAAATTCGGCGGCGCCGGCAAAGTGGTTTTCACTCTGTTTGAACAGCGGCAACACGTCTTGCCAGCTCCAGCCGGGGTTGCCGTCGGCGGCCCAGCGGTCGTAGTCAGCAGCCTGGCCGCGCATGTAGATCATGCCGTTGATCGATGAGCAGCCACCCAGCACCTTGCCGCGCGGGTAGCTCAGGGCGCGCCCTTGCAGGCCCGGTTGCGCTTCGGTCTTGAAGCACCAGTCGGTGCGCGGGTTGCCGATGCAGAACAGGTAACCCACGGGGATGTGAATCCACGCATAGTTGTCGCGGCCACCGGCTTCGAGCAGCAACACACGATGTTGCGGGTTGGCCGACAGTCGATTGGCCAGCAGACACCCGGCCGGCCCGGCCCCGACCACGATGTAATCGTATTCATCCAGAGAAGTCTGCATCCCTGATCTCGTTTTGTTGTTCTTGTTGTCTGTCATCCTAGTTGTTAGCTTTCGTCAAAAGAATGTTAGTTTTTGCGCAGCCGCTGTGCGTTTTTAAACAGCTTCCCGAACGGCAAAGAACAAGGACGATTCATGTTCGACTGGAATGACCTGCGGTTTTTTCTCGAATTGCAGCGCAGCGGGCGTTTGCTCACTGCCGCCCGCCGCCTGAACACCACCCATGCCACCGTGGCGCGGCACATCGAGGCCATCGAAAAGAGCCTCGGCACGGCGTTGTTCGTTCAACATGCCCAGGGATACGAGATGACCCCGGCGGGCGAGGCATTGCTTAAACACGCCGAGGCGATGGAAAACGTGGCGTTGCTGGCCCAGGAGGAAATCACCCAATCCAGCGCGCCGCTGGGCAAGATCCGCGTCGGGGTGACCGAAGGGCTGGGCATCATGTTCCTCGCCAGCCGCATGAACGGCTTGTTCGAACGCTATCCGGGGCTGGAAGTGGAGCTGGTGGCGGTGCCACGTTTTGTCAGCATCCTCAACCGCGAGGCGGAAATCAGCATCCACCTCGAGCGCCCGTCCGCCGACATGCTGGTCACCCGCAAGCTCACCGACTATCGCCTGGCGTTGTATGCCAGCCAGGACTACCTCGACCGCTCGCCACTGTTGCGCAGTCGTGAGGACCTGGGGCGCCATGCGTGGATCGGTTACGTCGATGATTTGCTGTTCAGCCAGGAACTGATGTTCCTCAACAGCTTCTGCCGCAATCCGCAGGTGGTGTTTCACAGCACCAGCGTGATCGCCCAGCAACAGGCGGCCCGCTCAGGCCTGGGGATTGCCGTGCTGCCGTGCTACATGGCCAGTGCCGACCCGGACCTGGTGCCGCTGCTGCCGGACGAAAGCATCCAGCGCAGCTATTGGATCAGTACCCGCCGGGAGTTGCACAAATCGGTGCGGTTGCGGGTGTTGTGGGATTATGTGGTGGAGTTGTGTGAGCGGGAGCAGGGGTTGTTGTTGGGTGGTGCCTGAACTGGCGCCATCGCGAGCARGCTCGCTCCTACAGGGGGGCGTATTCCAATGTGGGAGCGAGCYTGCTCGCGATGGCGGCGGCACATCCAATATCCATCCCGAGGTTCAAGCAACAATCTCGAATGTGGTACTGGCCAGCCTTTCACCATTGACCATGATATGCACCGCGTGGCGCCCCGCATAATGCCGGCGGGTGGTGAGTTCCTTGATCTGCTGACCACGGCTGACGGCTTCGACGGCATTGCCCGGCAGCGTCAGCGCCTTGAGTTTGAATACCTTCGCCGAGGTGCTGCCGTTGGCCTTGACGTAATCGATGGCGTAGTCGATCACCAGGCGTTGGCTGCTTTGAACGGTGGATTTGACGGCAAACGACAGGGTGATCTTTTCTCCCAGACCAATCACCGGCGGTTCGACTTTTACATCAACGATCTCGACCTCAGGCTTGCCGCCCGCGCCGATGATCGCCAGTGCCCGCCGGTTGCCCTGTTTGATCAGGCTACGCAGGGCGTGTCTGGCGATCCATGCGGTGTGCCTGTTGTCCAGCGACCAGCCTTCGATCAGGTCCAGCACCCAGTCGGGGTGATCCTTGGTGATGTCGTTGAGGTGGTTGGCGACGGACTTGCGCACGTACAGGCTGTTGTCGGCCTTGAGGTTGTCGAGGATGTTCGCGGCCAGTGTCGGATCGGTCTGGATGGGCTCCAGCCGGAATGACCAGGGCAGGCGTGGCCGACAGCCTTCGCTGGCCAGGCGCCGCACATGCTCGTTGTCGTCCAGTGACCAGTCGTGCATCAACTTGAGTGAGCGTTCGAGGTCGCTGCGCAGAAAGTGACGGATTGCGAATTCCGAGGAGCCGAAGGCGGTGAAGTACTTCAGTGCGTCCATCGACTGATCGAACGCATGGACGCCGTAGCTGGCGACATAGTGCGGCAGGCACATGCTGACGAAGCCGCTGTTGAGGCGCGGGGCGAGGGCGCGCAGCACCCCCAGCGACGCTTCATAGTCCAGCGGCAACACCGCGTGCAGGCATTCGCTGACCCGGGCCATGCGCTGCATGACGCTGAGGTCAGCCAGGCCGGATTGGGCCAGCTTCAGGAAACGCCTGGCCTCGAAGGGCGGATAGACCGCGGTCATTTCGCTCGCGATGTGCTGGAGGCGCTCGGTGTTGAAGATTTCCTTGAGGGCCGGAGAGGGTTTGTCAGCCATGGTGGCTCCTTGGCGATTGTTGTTGATCCATCACACCGCGTCATCGTTCATCGCGAGCAGGCTCGCTCCTACAGAAGAGCGTATAAGCGACAAAGATCCAGTGTAGGAGCGAGCCTGCTCGCGATGAGGCCCTCAAATTCACCTCATTTTGTGCCCGCTTGCTCTTGCAGTTGATCCGACTCGAATAACCTGGCCAGTTCCGCCCGCGCTTCCTGCGCCGTCTGCAGCACTTTCACCGCGTCGTCATACACCGCATGCTGGGCTTCAAGCACCTCTTCGTCGTGCTGCTTGAAGCGTTTGATCCGCGCATCCGCCTGGGCCTGGGTCAATCCCAGGCCGATCAGGGTTTGCCGGCTCATTTCCAGGCTCGAATAATAGGTTTCGCGCACGGCGTGAGCGCCGACGTCCATTAGCCGGTGCACATGCTGGCGGTTACGGGCACGGGCGATGATTTTCATGTGCGGGTAGAGCTTGCGCACCAGTTCGGCGGTCTTGATATTGGTGTCCGGGTCGTCGGTGGCGATCACGAAATACTCGGCTTCCCCGACCTTGGCCGCGTTGAGGATTTCCGGGCGCATCGGGTCGCCGTAGAAGACCGGCACGCCACCGAAGCTGCGAGACAGTTCGATGGTTTCCACCGAGGTGTCGAGGGCCACGAACTTGATGTTCTGCGCACGCAGAATCCGCGCAATGATCTGGCCCATGCGACCCATACCGGCGATCACCACCCGTGGCGCGTCGGCGTCGATTTCGCGGAACTTCTCCGGTACTTCCACCGGTTGCACTTTCGGGCTGACCAAGCGCGCGCACACCAGCAGCAACAGCGGCGTCACGGCCATGGACAGGGTGATGGTCAACACCAGCAAGTCATACAGTTCTGCGGCGAACAGCCCATGATCGCGACCGATCTTGAACACCACAAAGGCAAATTCACCACCGGCCGCAAGCACGATACCCAGGCGGATCGCACTGACCTTCTTCAAGCCACCGGCCAGGCGACCGACAATAAACAGCAGCGGCAGTTTGATCGCGATCAGCATCAGGGTCAGGCCCAGCACCGAGATCGGCATGCTCAGCAACAGGCTCAGGTTCGCACCCATGCCGACGCTGATGAAAAACAGCCCCAGCAACAGGCCTTTGAAAGGCTCGATCTGGGCTTCCAGTTCATGGCGATACTCGGAATCCGCCAGCAGCAGGCCGGCGAGGAATGCGCCCAGGGCCATGGAAATTCCAGCCAGTTCCATCAGCCATGCCGTGCCGATCACCACCAGCAACGCCGTGGCGGTGGAAACCTCTGGCAGCGCGGTTTTGGCCACCACACGAAACACCGGCCGCAGCAGATAACGCCCGCCGATCACCACCACCGCGATGCTGAACAGCACTTGCAGGCCGTGGTTCAGGTCTTCGCTGGCGGTGGTGCGGTGATCGCCGCCGGCCAGCAATGGCACCATGGCGATCAACGGAATCGCGGCGATGTCCTGAAACAACAGGATCGCGAACGCCAGCCGCCCGTGGGGGCTGGTCAGTTCCTTGCGTTCAGCCAGGCTTTGCAGGCCGAATGCCGTGGATGACAGCGCCAGCCCGAGGCCGAGGACGATCGCGGTGTTCAATGGCTGGCCAAACAGCCACAGCGCCACCACGCCAATCACCGTGCCGGTCAACAACACTTGCGCCAAACCTACGCCAAACACTGATTTGCGCATCACCCACAGGCGTCGCGGCGACAGCTCCAGGCCGATGATGAACAACAGCAACACCACGCCGAGTTCGGAAATGTTCGCGACGCTTTGCGGGTTGTCGATCAGGCCCAGCACCGACGGGCCGATGATCACCCCGGCAAACAGATAACCCAGAACCGCCCCCAGTTGCAGGCGCTTGGCCAATGGAACGATGAGCACGGCCGCCATCAGAAATACGACAGCGGCTTGTAGCAGGTTGCCTTCATGGGGCATGGGCGAAACTCCAGAACTCGACACAACGGGGGCGCCAAGGATAAAGGCTGGGCTCTGTGAAGATCTACCGTGGGCTTTCAGTTACATCCATGCAGTTGTGCCGCCGCCTTCGCGAGCAGGCTCGCTCCCACAATGTTTTTTGGTCGTACGCAAATACTGTGTACAGCACAAATCACTGTGGGAGCGAGCTTGCTCGCGATGGGCACCCGCCGCCGAAGCGTTATTCGCTATGTGCCCACACCACGCTCTCGGTGCCCAGCCGATACTGATTGTTCCCGCTGCGCTTGGCCTCATACATCGCCAGGTCGGCAATGTGCAGCAGGCGGTCGATGCTCGGTGCGTGATCGGGAAACACCGCGACGCCAAGGCTGGTGCCGATGTGGCACTGGTGCGCGCCAGCTCCAGCGCTTCGGACAGGCGCTCTTCGAGCACCAGGCGATTGGGCAGGCCGGTCAACGGGTCGTAATGGGCCAGGTACTTGAGGTAGTTGGCCGAGGCCTTTTCTTCGGTGATGTCGCGCACCACGCCCATCATCTTGATCGTTTCGTCGCGGTCGTTCTTGACCACGTTGCCGGTTTCCCGCAGCCAGCGGATGGTGCCGTCGGACCAGACCACGCGGTATTCCTCGTCGTGGTTTTCAGCGCGAGGATCAGGATGAGCGTCGTTGAACCAAGGATGACGCTGGTCCATAGCAGGATCATTCGGGGATGGCCATCAGGGCGGTGAACCGTACGGGTAATTGTTGATTATTTTAGTTCAGCAAACAGCTTTAAACGTCGCGCGGGAGGTGGCAATGGTTGCCAATCGAGGGCAAATCTGGGAAAACGGCGCCCGTCAGGCCCTTGAGGGCGAGTGAGCATACGAGTGAATTCAATGAATGACGAGCTTCAGGTAATCGATCTGCAAGTAGGTGACGGAAAAGCCGCCATCAAAGGCGCACTGATCACCACCCAGTACCGTGGCTGGCTGGAGGACGGGACCGAATTCGATTCTTCCTATAGCCGTGGTAAACCCTTCCAGTGCGTGATTGGCACCGGGCGGGTCATCAAGGGCTGGGACTTGGGTATCCTGGGCATGCAGGTCGGCGGCAAGCGCAAGTTGCTGGTGCCGGCGCATCTGGCCTATGGCGAACGCACCATGGGCAAGATCACGCCGAATTCGAACCTGATCTTCGAAATTGAATTGCTGGAAGTGCTGACGCGGGATGACTGACCGCGATTGCCTGGGAGGCCCATGCCGCTAATCAACGAATACGCTACAGCCATCGAACTGCTGGACCAGTCTTATCGGCACTGGACCGGTAAACACCTGCCAGCTCCGGAATCGCTGACCGGGCTGGAACGCCTGCACTGGCTGCACACCCACGCGCCCTACAGTTTGCTGGCCCATGGCGCTGAAGACGACCCTCTTTTTTTCTACGCCAACGAACAGGCGCTGGCCTGCTTCAAGTACCCGCGCCCGGAATTTCTGGGCATGCCGTCACGCTTCAGCGCCTCGCCACTGGACCGCGCGGTGCGTCAGACCCTGCTGGAGCAGGTCACCGCCAATGGCATTGCTCACGGTTACAGTGGCTATCGGGTGGATCGGCAAGGTAATGCCTTCATGATTCATGAAGGCAAGGTGTGGACGCTCATCGATCAACACGGTGCGCGGGTGGGGCAGGCGGCGTTGTTCTGGCCGGATGCAGGACGGATCGGGCAGTTGGGAGTTGAACCCAGGCCTTTAACGGCCAACTAGCTGGGAAAGTCGCTGACCCGCCAGGCCTGCCTGTCATCGGATTGTGCCTTGCCAGGCTCCGCTCTATCGACGACCATACACGCCATATAGAGGTAGGGGGTATAGGTATGTCGCACATTCACGAACACAAAGATGACTTGATCAAGCGGGTAAGACGGATTGCCGGACAGGTGGAAGCCGTGGAGCGAGCGCTCGAGTCCGATGCCGATTGCGCCAAGACCCTGCATCTGGTTGCTGCGATCCGGGGCGCGGTCAATGGTCTGCTGGAGCAGTTCATCGACGCCCACGCCCGCGAGCACGTGGCCCATCCGGGCCTGAGCGATGAAGAACGCGCCCAGGGCGTGGAAGACTTGTTGCTGGCCATCCGTCGTTATGCCAAATAGAGGCCCGAACCCCATGACACTGGCACCACAGGCTTCGCGTTTTTCCCACGACCATGTATTTCTCGGCGCTTCCCATGATGAAAACGCCCGTCGCACCTTATGGGTGGTGGCGCTGACGTTTGTGATGATGATTGGCGAAATTGCTGCCGGTTACATCACCGGTTCCATGGCGCTGCTGGCCGATGGTTTTCACATGGCCACCCATGCCGGGGCCTTGGGCATCGCGGCGGCGGCCTATGGATTCGCACGGCGCAATGCCAACAACGCGCGCTACAGCTTCGGCACCGGCAAGGTCGGAGACCTGGCCGGTTTTGCCTCGGCGATGGTGCTGGGGCTGGTGGCGATCGGCATTGCCGGTGAGTCCGTTTTTCGCCTGTTTCAGCCAACCACCGTGGCATTCACCGAAGCGACCGTGATTGCGGTGGTGGGGTTGGCGGTAAACATCGTCAGTGCCTTTTTGCTCGCGGGCGACCACGGTCATCATGGTCACGATCACGGGCATAGCCATGACCACGGCCATCATCACCATCACGACAACAATCTGCGCTCGGCCTATGTCCATGTGTTGGCCGACGCTTTGACGTCGGTGCTGGCGATTGCCGCATTGCTGGCCGGGCGGTATCTGGGGTGGGTGTGGCTGGACCCGGTGATGGGCATCGTGGGCGCCATCGTGATCGCGAAATGGGCCATTGGATTGATGCGTGACAGCGCTGCGGTGTTGCTCGATGTCACAGATGAGCACGTTGCCGATGAAATTCGTGAACTGCTGGAGTCATCGGACGATGTGCGTATCAGCGATCTGCATGTCTGGCAGGTCGGTCCCCAGGCGCGGGCCGCGATTGTCAGCGTTGTTGTCGCGGCCAATGTCAGTGCCGACACCATTCGCGAACGCCTGGCGCCGGTCCATGAACTGTCTCACCTGACCGTCGAATACCGCACTGTTTGAGCGGTTTGCGGTCAGTCACGGAACAGCGCAATCCGTCCATTCACGGACGGGCGGTAATGCCAGGTCAGGCGATCCAGTGCCGGCTTCATCGCAAGAATTTGCCGGACGGTAGCGCCAGCAATGCATAACGCCAGGCGTTGCCCCGGACATTGATGGCGCCCCGCACCAAAGGTGAAGCTGCGCCGGTTCGGGCGGTCGAGCAGGAATGCATCGGGGTTGTCGTTGAGCTGCGGGTCGCGATTGGCCGAGGCCAGCAGCACCAGGATCACGTCTCCGGTATTCAGCCTCACCCCGTCAATCTCGCAGGGGGCGGCGACGAAGCGACGGGTGTTCTGTACCGGCGGGTCGAAGCGCTGCACTTCGGCCAGCAGGTCTTCGACAGGGGTTGATTCGCTGCACAACGACGGGTGTTGAATCAATGCCAGCACGGCGTTACCGATCAACCCGGCAGTGGCTTCGAAGGTCTGGGAGAACAGGCCGATCAGGTTGGCGATCAGTGTTTGCGGTGTGCCTGACGCGAAGCGCTGGCGGATACCGCCAAGCAGAGGGCTATGGTTGTCCGGGTCGGCCAAAAGCTCGACACAGTAGCCGCTCAACTGTTCAGCGGCGGCATGAGCCGCAGCCAGTTGCACCGGACGACTCAGGGGCGACAGGCAGGCGACGAAATCCGCCGTCAGTTCGCTGATGACACGGCCCTGAGCCGGGGTGAATCCCAACAACGCCGCCACCACGCACACCGGCCCACGGAACATGGCGTTGTACAGGCCGGCGGCATCCGCGGTCATCAATCGGGCGCTGACCAGGGCCTCGACTTCCCGCGTATCGATCAACTCCAGCCCCGGCTCAATCGCCGACCGTGGGCAACGCTGGCGTTCGCCCTCATTCATGCGCATCAATTGGCCGAACACCTGGCCGGCCATGCCGTCGGCGATCGCCTTGGGGATTGGCTCCTGCTCGGGGCGAACGTGGCAATCGGGATGCGCCAGCACGGCGGCCACCGCTTGGGCGCTGCTGGCCACCCACATGTTCAGCCCCGGATGAAAAACCAGCCCGCCTTCGCCACGCAGTTGTGCGTAGTAGGGATAAGGATCGGTATGGGTCGCAGCGATGATCGGGTCCATGGGTCACAGCCTTTTGTTGTCGGAAAGTGTTGCTACTATCTCCAGTCCGAAAGGGCATTGATTCGTCCGGGAGCGAAATATGAGCGCAGAACGACACGACATTGGCGTCTCGCAGGTGGCGGCAGCCATCGCCGAGCCGGCGCGGACGAAAATCCTCTGTTCGCTGATGGACGGCCACGCCCGCACCAGCACCGAACTGGCGGCGGTGGCCGAAGTCAGCGCGTCGACCGCCAGTGCCCACCTGGCCAAACTCAAGGAGCTGGCGCTGGTGCGGCTGCACGTTCAGGGACGTCACCGCTATTACAGCCTGGCGGACAAACGCGTGGCCCAGGCCCTGGAGGCGCTGATGGTCATCGGTCAGAACGCGGCACCGACTTTTCAGTCACGCACTCCTGACCGCCTGCAATTTGCCCGCACCTGCTACGACCACATGGCGGGCACCCTGGCCGTGCTGATGCATGACCGGATGCTCGAAGCGGGCTGGCTTGAGGAAACCGACGAACAGGCCTATCGCTTGAGTGGCAGTGGTACGGCAATGTTTCAAGGGCTCGGGATCGAGGTGCAGGACTTGAGCACCTTGCGCCGCCGTTTTGCCTGCCCGTGCCTGGACTGGAGCATGCGCCGGCCGCATCTGGGCGGGTCGCTGGGGGCGGCGTTGCTGCAAACGGCGCTCAAGCGCAAGTGGGTGACCCAGGATCTGGACAGTCGGGCGTTGGCGTTGACGGCGTTGGGGCGCAAGGAAGTAGCGGGGCGGTTTGGGGTTGAGTTGCCGTTGGATATTGAGGAAAAGAGCAAAAGATCGCAGCCTGCGATCTTTTTACGCCCATGAAAAAGCCCCCCATCGGTCACCCGATGGAGGGCTTTTGTGCGTCTGGCGTCAGGTCAAACCTTGACGATCCAGCCCGCTGGCGCTTCGATGTCGCCGGTTTGCACGCCGGTCAGCTCTTTGTAGAGCTTCTGGGTGATCGGGCCGACTTCGGTTTCGCTGTGGAACACGTGCAGGTGGTCGTTGTAGTTGATGCCGCCAATCGGCGTGATCACCGCAGCGGTACCGCAAGCACCGGCTTCCTTGAAGTCGGAGAGCTTGTCGATGAACACGTCGCCTTCGACCACATCCAGACCCAGGCGGGACCTGGCCAGTTCGATCAGCGACAGACGGGTGATGCCCGGCAGTACCGATGGCGAGTTCGGGGTCACGAACTTGTTGTCGTGGGTGATCCCGAAGAAGTTGGCCGAACCGACTTCCTCGATCTTGGTATGGGTCAGCGGGTCAAGGTAGATGCAGTCGGCGAAATGCGCCTTCTTGGCCTGGGAGCCCGGCATCAGGCTGGCGGCGTAGTTGCCACCGACCTTGGCGGCACCGGTGCCTTGTGGCGCGGCGCGGTCGTAGCTGGAGATCAGGAAGTTGTGCGGGGTCAGGCCGCCCTTGAAGTAGGCGCCGACCGGGATGCAGAAGATCGAGAAGATGAACTCCGGCGCGGTACGCACGCCGATGTTGTCACCCACGCCGATCACGAACGGACGCAGGTACAGCGCGCCGCCGGTGCCGTACGGCGGAATGAAACGCTCGTTGGCGCGGACCACTGCTTTACAGGCTTCGATGAATTGCTCGGTGTCCACCTGCGGCATCAGCAGGCGGGCGCAGCTGCGCTGCATGCGCAGGGCGTTCTGGTCCGGGCGGAACAGGTTGATCGAGCCGTCCTTGCAACGGTAGGCCTTCATGCCTTCGAAGCATTGCTGGCCATAGTGAAGGGCAGTGGAGCCTTCGCTGATGTGCAGCACGTTATCTTCGGTCAGGGTGCCTTTGTCCCACTCACCATTGCGAAAGTACGACAGATAGCGCTTGTCGGTCTTGATGTAGTCAAAACCCAGCTTGTCCCAATTAATGCTTTCGTTACCCATGACACCCTCTATCACTTAACAACCGCCGAAACGGTTCAAGGCTTCTGACGTTTTTTGGATGGGGACAACAATACTTCATTCTTGGGCTAAATCGCAGCCCAGACTATCGGCTGATCGGCAGAAATTGCGTCGCTCTTGAGAAATCGCGAGCAAGCTCGCTCCCACATTGAATCTGTGGCGTTCACAAACCCTGTGGGAGCGAGCTTGCTCGCGATGGGGCCATCACAGACCCCATCAATCCCTCAAAATCACAGATGCAACGCATGCCCCAACGCCCGCAACGCCGCTTCCTGCACCGCCTCACCCAGCGTCGGGTGCGCATGGATGGTGCCGCCGATGTCTTCCAGCCGCGCGCCCATCTCCAGACTTTGCGCAAATGCCGTGGACAATTCGGACACACCGACGCCGACTGCCTGCCAGCCGACAATCACATGATTGTCGCGACGGGCGACCACCCGCACGAAGCCGCTTTTCGATTCCAGTGTCATGGCCCGGCCATTGGCGGCGAACGGGAAGCTGGAAACGATGCAGTCCAGGCCTGCGGCCTTGGCCTCGTCCGGGGTCTTGCCGACCACCACCAGTTCCGGGTCGGTGAAGCACACGGCGGCGATGGCGGTGGGGTTGAACTCGCGAGACTTACCGCTGATCAGTTCGGCGACCATCTCGCCCTGGGCCATGGCCCGGTGCGCGAGCATCGGTTCGCCGCTCAGGTCGCCGATGGCGTAGACGTTGCGCATGCTGGTCTGGCAGCGGTTGTCGATCTTGATCGACGAACCGTTCATGTCCAGGTTCAGCGCTTCGAGATTCCAGCCCTGGGTGTTCGGCTTGCGACCGACGGCCACCAGCACCTGATCGGTTTCCAGGTTCAGGGTTTCGCCGTCCGGTTCCAGTACCTGCAAGGTATTGTTAGAAGAATCAAAGCCTTGCACGCTGTGTTTCAAGTAAAGCTTCACACCGAGTTTTTTCAGTTCGTCGTGTACGGGCTGGGTCAGTTCGGCGTCGTAGGCCGGCAGGATGCGCTCCTGCGCTTCCACCACGCTGACTTCGGCGCCGAGCTTGCGATAGGCAATGCCCAGCTCCAGACCGATGTAACCGCCGCCAACCACGATCAAACGCTTGGGCACGGATGTCGGCGCCAGGGCTTCGGTGGACGAGATGATCGGCCCGCCAATCGGCAGCATCGGCAGGTTTACGCTTTTCGAACCGGTGGCCAGCACCAGGTGTTCGCACTGGATGCGGGTGTCGCCGACGTCCACGGTTTTACCGTCAACCACTTTGGCCCAGCCTTGAACGACCTGGACCTTGTGCTTTTTCAGCAGCGCCGCGACGCCGGTGGTCAGGCGATCGACGATGCCATCCTTCCACTCGACGCTCTTGTTGATGTCCAGAGTTGGCGCCGAAACGCTGATGCCCAGGGCCGAATGCTGGCTGTGGTGTTGCGTTTGATGGAACTGCTCGGCGACGTGAATCAGTGCCTTGGACGGAATGCAGCCGATGTTMAGGCAAGTGCCGCCCAGGGATTGGCCTTCCACCAGGATGGTCGGGATGCCCAGCTGGCCGGCACGGATCGCGGTCACATAACCGCCGGGGCCGCCGCCGATGATCAGCAGCGTGGTGTTCAAAGTCTGCATTCGTTACTCCACAAACAGAGTGGCGGGTTGTTCGAGCAAGCCACGGATGGCCTGGATGAAGAGCGCCGCGTCCATGCCGTCGACCACGCGGTGATCGAAGGAGCTGGAGAGGTTCATCATCTTGCGGATCACGATCTGGCCTTTGATCACCATTGGCCGTTCGATGATCTTGTTGACCCCGACAATCGCCACTTCCGGCAGGTTCAGCACCGGCGTGCTGACGATGCCGCCCAGGGCGCCGAGGCTGGTCAGGGTGATGGTCGAGCCGGACAGTTCATCGCGGCTGGCCTTGCCATTGCGCGCGGCAGTGGCCAGGCGAGCGATTTCCGCCGCGCTGTCCCACAGGCTGCGGGTTTCGGCGTGACGCACCACCGGCACCATCAGGCCAACGTCGCTCTGGGTCGCGACGCCGACGTGTACCGCACCGAGGCGGGTGATGACCTGGGCCTCGTCGTCGTAACGGGCATTCATTTGCGGGAAGTCGCGCAGGGCGACGACCATGGCGCGAACCAGGAACGGCAGCAAAGTCAGCTTGCCGCGAGTCGCGCCGTGTTTTTCGTTGAGGTGCGCGCGCAGCTCTTCCACAGCCGTGACATCGATTTCTTCGACATAACTGAAGTGGGCGGCACGCTGGGTGGCGTCCTGCATGCGCTGGGCGATCTTGCGGCGCATGCCGATCACCGGGATCTGCTGTTCATCGGTACGTTGGGCGTAAGCCGCCGCCACCGGTGCCGAAGCGTTCGACTGACCCTGGGCCAGGTAGGCGTCAAGGTCTTCGTGCAGTACGCGGCCGGCCGGGCCGGTGCCACGCACCAGGCGCAATTGAATACCGAGGTCCAGCGCATGCTTGCGCACGGCCGGGGAGGCCAGCGGACGCTCATCGGCTTCGCGAGCAACCATCGGGCCCTGGCATACGGCAGCTTTTGGCGCTGGGGCCGCGACCGATTTGCTTTCAACCACGGCTTCAACTTTGGGCGCGACCACCGGGGCTTCTTTAACGGGAGCCGGTTGCGCCGACTCCTTAACGTTGCCCGCGCCTTCGACTTCAATGCTGATCAGCACACTGCCAACCGCCATGACTTCGCCCGGCTGGCCGCCAAGGGCGATGACCTTGCCATGCACCGGCGACGGAATATCCACCATCGCTTTATCGGTCATGACATCGGCCAGCACCTGATCTTCGACGACCATGTCGCCGACCTTGACGTGCCAAACCGACAATTCAACTTCTGCAATGCCTTCACCAATGTCCGGCATTTTAATGACGTGCGTGCCCATTCAGACCTCCATGACCCGTTTCAACGCCGCGCCCACTCGGGACGGCCCTGGGAAATACGCCCACTCTTGCGCGTGCGGGTAAGGGGTGTCCCAACCGGTGACGCGTTCGATCGGCGCTTCCAGGTGGTGGAAGCAATGCTCTTGCACCAGCGACACCAGTTCGGCACCGAAACCGCAGGTGCGGGTGGCTTCGTGAACCACGACGCAGCGGCCGGTTTTCTTCACGGATTTGACGATGGTCTCCAGGTCCAGCGGCCACAGGCTGCGCAGGTCGATGACTTCGGCATCGACGCCGCTTTCTTCAGCGGCGACTTGCGACACGTACACTGTGGTGCCGTAGGTCAGCACGGTGACGTCCTTGCCCGGACGGGCGATCGCGGCAACGTCCAGCGGTACGGTGTAGTAGCCGTCCGGAACCTGTGCGGCGGGGTGTTTCGACCATGGGGTTACCGGGCGTTCGTGGTGGCCGTCGAAGGGACCGTTGTACAGGCGTTTGGGCTCAAGGAAGATCACCGGGTCATCGTTTTCGATGGAGGCGATCAGCAGGCCTTTGGCGTCGTAGGGGTTGGACGGCATGACGGTGCGCAGACCGCACACCTGGGTGAAGAGTGCCTCGATGCTCTGGCTGTGGGTCTGGCCGCCGTAGATGCCGCCGCCGCAAGGCATGCGCAGGGTCATCGGTGCGGTGAACTCGCCAGCCGAGCGATAACGCAGGCGCGCGGCTTCGGAAATGATCTGATCGTAGGCCGGGTACACGTAGTCGGCGAACTGGATCTCCACCACCGGGCGCAGACCGTAGGCACCCATGCCCACGGCAGTACCGACGATGCCGCTTTCGGAAATCGGCGCGTCGAACACCCGGGAGGTGCCGTACTTGCTCTGCAGGCCTTCGGTGCAGCGGAACACGCCGCCGAAGTAGCCCACGTCCTGGCCGAAGACCACGACGTTGTCGTCCCGTTCAAGCATCACATCCATGGCCGAGCGCAGGGCCTGGATCATGGTCATGGTGGTCGTGGTCATGGCGGTTTCCAGCTCGATTTTGTTGTTGTGATCGTTCATGTCAGATCCCCAACTCCTGACGCTGGCGCTTCAAGTGCTCCGGCATCTCTTTGTAGACGTCTTCGAACATGGTCGCGGCGCTCGGAATCTGGCCGCCGGCGAGGGTGCCGTACTGCTCGGCTTCTTTCTGTGCGGCGATCACTTCGGCTTCCAGTTCGGCGCTGACGGCGGCGTGTTCCTCTTCGGACCACTGACCGATCTTGATCAGGTGCTGCTTGAGACGCGCAATCGGATCACCCAGCGGGAAGTGGCTCCAGTCGTCGGCGGGACGGTATTTGGACGGATCATCGGAGGTCGAGTGCGGGCCGGCACGGTAAGTGACCCATTCGATCATGGTCGGACCGAGACCGCGGCGCGCCCGTTCGGCGGCCCAGGCAGAAGCGGAGTAGACCGCGACGAAGTCGTTGCCATCGACCCGCAGGGAGGCAATGCCGCAACCGACGCCACGACCGGCAAAGGTGGTGGCTTCACCACCGGCAATCGCCTGGAACGTGGAAATCGCCCACTGGTTGTTGACCACGTTGAGGATCACGGGTGCGCGGTACACGTGGGCGAACGTCAGGGCGGTGTGGAAATCCGACTCGGCGGTGGCGCCGTCGCCGATCCACGCCGAGGCGATTTTGGTGTCGCCCTTGATCGCCGAGGCCATGCCCCAGCCCACGGCCTGAATGAACTGGGTGGCGAGGTTGCCGGAAATGGTGAAGAAACCGGCGTCCTTGACCGAGTACATGATCGGCAGTTGCCGGCCCTTGAGCGGATCGCGCTCGTTGGACAGCAACTGGCAGATCAGGTCGACCAGCGGTACGTCGCGGGCCATCAGGATGCTTTGCTGGCGGTAGGTCGGGAAGCACATGTCGTCGATGTTCAAGGCCAGGGCCTGGGCGCTGCCGATGGCTTCTTCGCCAAGGCTCTGCATGTAGAACGACATTTTTTTCTGACGCTGGGCAACCACCATGCGGTTGTCGTAGATCCGCGTCTTGAGCATGGCGCGCATGCCCTTGCGCAGGATCGCCACTGGCACGTTTTCAGCCCAGGGGCCGTGGGCATTGCCCTGGTCGTCGAGCACGCGGATAAGGCCGCGGGCCAGATCAGCCGTGTCAGCCGGTTCAACGTCGATTTGGGGTTTGCGCACCGTGCCTGCATCGGTCAGGTGCAAGTAGGAGAAGTCGGTTTTGCATCCTGGACGGCCCGAGGGTTCGGGGACGTGCAGGTGCAGCGGTTCGTACGCTTGGGTCATGGCTTCTACGCTCGATCTTGTGAATTTCTTGTAGTGAGCTGACAGATTTCATTCGGTAGAAGAAATCTTGTCCTACAACAATCATAGGCCCGCCCAAGAAGAATATTTCTCTCTGTTTCGTTGCGCTGAAGATCATTTGCAGATAAAAAACCTGCATAAACATAAAAAACAGGTGGTTTTGTCTCATGCGCAAACTGGACCGTACCGATATCGGCATTCTCAACAGCCTTCAGGAGAACGCGCGCATCACCAACGCCGACCTGGCGCGTTCGGTGAACCTGTCGCCGACGCCGTGTTTCAACCGGGTCAAGGCCATGGAAGAACTGGGGGTGATTCGCGAGCAAGTGACGCTGCTCGATGCCGACTTGCTGGGGCTGCATGTGAACGTGTTCATTCACGTCAGCCTGGAGAAGCAGGTGGAGGAGGCGTTGCAGCATTTCGAGGAGGCGATTTCCGATCGCCCCGAAGTGATGGAGTGMTACCTGATGGCCGGCGACCCGGACTATCTGATCCGGGTGCTGGTGCCGACCATCCAGTCGCTGGAGCGCTTCATGATGGACTTTCTGACCAAGGTGCCGGGGGTGGCGAATATCCGTTCGAGCTTTGCGCTCAAGCAGGTGCGGTACAAGACCGCGCTGCCGTTGCCGGCGAATGGGCTGACGTTGCCGTAGGAGCGAGCTTGCTCGCGAAAAACCTGAGGGCGCCGGGGCGTCAGGTTTTGCGCGTTATCGTTGGCGTTTTTCGTCGGATCGCCGCCCGGAGCAAGCTCGCTCCTACAGGTCAGAGTTGATTCAGGGGGACTTTCAGATACCTGACGCCATTGTCTTCGGCCGGCGGCAAATTCCCCGCCCGCACATTGACCTGGATCGCTGGCAGCAACAGCGTCGGCATGCCCAACCCGGCATCACGCCGGGTGCGCATGTCGACGAAGGCGGCTTCGTCGATGCCGTCGCGCACGTGGATGTTGCTTTTGCGCTGTTCACCCACAGTCGTCATGTATTCGGAGGAACGGCCCTCGGGCGGGTAGTCGTGGCAGACGTACAGGCGCACGCTGGCGGGGAAGGCCAGCAGTTTCTGGATCGAGGCGTACATCTGGTTGGCATTGCCGCCGGGAAAGTCACAGCGCGCGGTGCCCACGTCCGGCATGAACAGCGTGTCGCCGACCAGGATCACATCGTTGCCGATCAGGTAGGCCATGTCCGCCGGGGTATGGCCTGGCACGTGGAGGGCGGTCGCCCTGAGGTTGCCGATCATGAACGATTCGTCGGGGGCGAACAGGTGGTCGAACTGGGAGCCGTCGACGCAAAAGGCCGGCTCCAGATTGAACAGCGCCTTGAACACGTTCTGAACCTTGCTGATCGACTCGCCAATGGCGATTTTGCCGCCAAGCACCCCGCGCAGATACGGCGCCGCAGACAGGTGATCGGCATGGGCGTGGGTTTCCAGCAGCCATTGCACTTGCAAGTGACGGGCGCGAACGAAGGCGATGATTTTGTCGGCCTGGGTGGTCGCCGTACGCCCGGAGGCACCGTCGTAGTCGAGCACGGGGTCGACAATCGCACACTGCCCGCCATCCGCCTCGTAGACCACGTAGCTGTAGGTCGAGGAGGCGGGGTCGAGGAAAGCTTCAATCAGCGCGGGCATGGACACGGACCTGTACGGGGGTAGAAAAGTCAGTCATGGGTTGCAACACTTTATGTAAAAACATAATGTTCACAGCTTAAGTGACGTTGAAGGCATCCTGCAAATGCAATCCAGTCTGACCGAATGCGAAGTCGCTCAACTGCGCGCCTCGGCCTCCAAGGCGTGTGCGCTGCTCAAGGCCCTGGCCAATGAAGATCGCCTGTTGATCCTGTGCCAGTTGACCCAGGGTGAGCGCAACGTAGGCGATCTGGAAAAAATGACCGGCGTGCGTCAACCGACCCTGTCCCAGCAATTGGGCATCCTGCGCGATGAAGGACTGGTCGCGACCCGTCGTGAAGGCAAGTACATTTTTTACGGTCTCGCCAGTCACGAAGTGATCCAGGTGATGAAAACCCTCTCCGGGCTGTATTGCGGGGCAGTGCTTAAAAGCTGGGTACAACCTTAAATGCCAGCAAACACACAGAACCTGTAGGAGCGAGCCTGCTCGCGATGGACGTAATGGCACCGCGTTTATACAGATAGCACGCGTAATCGTTAGCGACCATCGCGAGCAGGCTCGCTCCTACAGTGCAGCAAAAGGAACAAGCAATGAACGATCAACACTGGGGCCCATCCATCAGTGCAGATATCGTGGTCATCGGCGGTGGCACGGCGGATATGGGCCTTGTCGCCAGCCTGCTCAAGCGTAGCCCGCATCTGAACATCACCGTGATCGAACCCGACTCCCGGCACTACTGAGAACTCCCTATGTTGCTGGCAAGTCTGTTTGGCGTAGTGATGGGGTTGGTGCTCGGCTTGACCGGCGCTGGTGGCGGTATCCTTGCGGTCCCGGCCCTGGTGTTGGGGTTGGGCTGGAGCATGACCCAGGCCGCTCCGGTGGCGTTGTTCGCGGTGGGCAGTGCGGCAGCGGTCGGCGCCATCGACGGCTTGCGCCATGGCCTGGTGCGGTATCGCGCAGCGCTGCTGATCGCGGCGCTGGGCGCGGTGTTTTCGCCCCTGGGCATCTACTTCGCCCACCGGTTGCCGGAAAAAATCCTGATGATCCTGTTCAGCCTGCTGATGGTCGTGGTGGCCGGGCGGATGTTGCGTCGTGAGCGCAAGGACGAGGGCCCCAGCGATCACGGTCACGCCAACTGGGGCCAGAAGAACTGCATGCTCGATCAACAGACCGGACGCTTTTCCTGGACCGCCAAATGCACTGCGACCCTCGCCGCGCTCGGGGCAGTAACCGGCGTGGTCTCGGGATTGCTGGGGGTGGGCGGCGGTTTTCTGATCGTCCCGGCGTTCAAGCAACTGACCGATGTGCAGATGCGCGGGATCATCGCCACCTCGCTGATGGTGATCAGCCTGATTTCCGCCATCGGCGTGATCGGCGCCTTCCAGGCCGGGGTGCGCATCGACGGTTCGGGCATTGCCTTCATCGTCTCAAGCATCGTCGGCATGATCATCGGCCGCAAGCTCTGCGCCCGGGTGCCGGCGCGGGCGTTGCAGGTCGGGTTTGCCAGCATCTGCGTCGTGGTCGCCGCCTACATGCTGTTCAGGGCCAACGCCTGACCGGTACCGGTGCCTGTGGACGCCACTCGGGTCCACAGGCCTACACCCTAAGTGGCGAGCCTCGCCGACCAGCGGTCTTACGCCATAGTGGTCACGCACCGCCGGCTCATCCAAAGCACCTGAAAACCAGCCCCAAGGCAGCGTATGGCGCCGCCGGTCAGGTTTCGATAATCGCCTCCGACACTCAGTCCCCGTTTCGGAGCGCGCCATGCACAACAATAAGAACGTCACGCATCGTTTTCTGCCTGCCTTCATCGCCAGCCTGTCTGCCCTTGGCCTGAGCCAGGTGGCGGAGGCGGATATCATGCTGTACGACAAGGACCAGACCACGTTCTCCACCGACGGCTACATCAACGCCTTCTACGTGAACAGCGATGTCGACCGCGCCGGCGAGCAGTTCGACCGTCGACAGTCACGGGTGAAGATGGGCTTTTTGCCCAACTATCTGGGGTTCAACATGGGCAAGCAGGTAGACGATCTCAAACTCGGCGCCCGTGCCTCGTTCTGGGTCACCATCAACGACAGCCAGACCAACGGCACCGACACCGCCATCGATGTGCGGCAGTTCTTCGGCACCGTGGCCAACCCGGAGTGGGGCGAAGTGCTGATTGGCAAAGACTTCGGGCTGTTCGCCCGTTCCAACATCCTGCTCGACGAAATGCTCGCCGGTTACGGTCAGGTCAGCGATACGTTGGGGCTGGTGGATGGCGGCGGGGTGTCGTTCGGCAACATCGGCACCGGTTACCCGTATCCGTTCCCGACCTCGCAGATCACCTATCGCACCCCGGTGATGGACGGTCTGCGTGTGGCGGTCGGCATCATGGACCCGGTGGACACCAACGACAGCAGCCCGACGGGCAAGGCCTATCAGGAAAACCCGCGTACCGAGAGCGAGGTCACCTACCAGTTCGACCTGGCCGGGGCAAAGATCTACAGCTGGGTCAACGGCAGCTACCAGACCTCGGACAACACCGATTCCACGGTCGAGACCGTCACCTCGAAGGGAGTCGGTTATGGGGTGCAGGCGAAGATGGGCGGCTTGTCCCTCACCGGGTCCGGTTTCCAGGCCAAGGGCATCAACCCGTTTTTCACCAACAATGCCGGCGAGCCGACCCTGCGCAACGTCGACAGCGACGGCTACCTGTTGCAGGGCTCCTACAAACTGGGCAAGAACCGCCTGGCCTTGTCCTACGGCAAGACCAATGACGATGGCAACGGCGTGGTCGGCAGCGGCGCGGACTACGAGACCCGCGGCATCGCGTTGTTCCATGACGTGAACGACAACCTCAAGCTGGTGGCCGAGTACAACCAGTTCGAAATCAACGGCCACGACACCGACGAGCAGAACGAAGACACCGATACCTTTGCCGTGGGCGCGGTGCTGACCTGGTAGCTGACCGGAATACAAACAATTGTGGGAGCGAGCCTGCTCGCGATGGCTGAGTGTCAGGCGACATGGATGTTGGCTGTGATGGCCCCATCGTCGGAACGCCGCCCGGAGCAAGCTCGCTCCCACAGG